>RGFZ01000131.1 GCA_010024875.1 Oxalobacteraceae bacterium
CATCCGCTACAACATGGATTACCGCACGCGGATGATGGAAGAAGCACTTGCGCTGGGTCAGCTAGATGTCGCCAATTTTGATTTGCTGCCCAAGATCACGGCCTCTGCCGGGTACACCAGCCGTAGCAATGACGCTTTCGGCTACGGATTTGGCACGGATGGCAAGGTCACCGCGAATCCTTCTGCTTCTCAGGAAAGACAAATAGCGACGACCAAGGCAGGCATATCTTGGAGCGTATTGGATTTTGGTTTGTCTTACTACCGGGCCAAGCAACTCTCTGATCAGGCGCTGGTGGCTGATGAGCGCCGCCGCAAAGCCATGCAGAATCTGGTGTTGGATGTACGTCAGGCGTTCTGGCGTGCCTATGCGGCGCAGCAGTTGCTGCCTGAAGCAGGCAAGCTGCTCGAAGAGCTTGATCAGAATTCTGCTCGCGCAAAAATCATTCTCTCGCAGCGATTATTGTCGCCGCAGCAGATCATCGCTTATCGACGATCGCTGCTCGATCTGGAGCAGCAGCTGGCATTGCGAGCCACGGATCTGGCCCAGGCCAGGCTGGAATTCGCGCAGCTGATCAACCTGCCGCCAGATCAGCCGTATGTGCTTGAGGCACCTGCCCGCAATGCGGGAGGCGCTCAGGAATTCATTGGCAAAATTGAAGTGCTCGATCAGCTCGCGCTCGAGATGCGACCTGAGCTTCGTGAAGAAGGTTATCGCGCACGTATCTCTGATCTCGAGGCAGCACGCAACCGGTTGGCGGCCTTGCTGCCCGGGGTATCGGTAGATTACAGCTACAACTCGAGCAGCAATAAATACCTGCTCAATAGCTCATGGACACAGGTGGGTGCAGATGCGGCAGTCAATTTGGTAAAGCTTTTCTCTCTACCGGCGATTAATCGTTCTGCCGAGTCGCAAAAAAAACTGGATGAGGCCAGAAGAATGGCTCAGGCAGCCGCCGTACTGGCGCAGATTCGCATCGCGGTCACGCGCTATGAAGTACTAGGCAAAGAGTATGAGTATTGGCAAGACAGTGTGGATGATGATGGTCGTTATTTGCAGACCTTGACGTCATCTGCACAGGTCGGAATCGAAACCGAGCTGGAGATCATCCGCGCCAAGGCCAAGCTCTTGGGTACGCGGATCAGTGCGTCGCTGGCGTATGCGACCTTGGAGGGGTCGATGGGTCGGGTCTTCAATTCGGTGGGGCTGGATGCCTTGCCCAGCGAGATGGCAAGAACCGATCTTCCCTCGCTGACCGAAGAACTGCAAACTCGCATACAGCAATGGGAAAAAGCGAATTTCGCTTCCCGGTCAGTCGCACCCTTGCCTCCGGTCTCGCTGGCGTATTCCGAGCGTGTCCTGCCGCAAGCGCGCGAGGAAATGGATAAATCCATCACCAAGACACTCAAGGAATCGGCGGTCATGACAACGACCGATGCCGACCTGAAGCTGACAATCGATATTGAACTCTCGCCGGTATCAGACGGTATGCTGCGATCGACAATCAGTAGCCGGCTGAAAGATAAAGCAGACAAGGTGTACATGGAAACCGAGCAGCGGAGCACATTGTCAGACCCGGTGACTCCGCAGCAATGGGCAGCAATAGGGGAAACAATCGCGATGAAAGTATCCGAGCAGCTGAATGCAAAAGCAAGACAGAAGCTGCCCAAGGCATTGCGCGATTGACTAATACGATAATTATAGAAATATAAAACATAATGCCTGCAAAATTTCGAGATCAAGGTAGTTATTCAATTCGCACCCTGTTTCGACTGAGTTGTGTGGCCGCTGCTGTCGTCGTGGCCTTGGGTAGCATGGCTCAGGCGCAGAACTCGGCAGACAAGCTGCCGATGCCGGGGACGGGTGCTGGTGGCAATCCGACGGACTCTGCGCCGTCGACCTCATTGCCGGTGCAGCTGATTCCCAACCGTGAAGCGGTGCTGTCGAGCGAGGTCTCGACACCTATTGAAAAACTGCCGTTTCGTATTGGTGACAGCTTCAACGCTGGCGATGTGCTGGTAGTGCTGGACTGTAAAGAGCTTCAGGCGAGTTCGTGGCGGCACAAGAAACCCATGTGACCAAACTTCGTCTTCAAGGCCTGGGTGCCGCAGGCGAGTTGGAGGTCACGCTGGCTGCCGCTGCATCAGAAAAAGCCAAGGCCATGGTCAAGCAGATGGATGCGTCGATCGACAAGGCACAGGCGAATATTCGGCAGACATCCGCACAGATACTTCACTGCGTGATCAATGCGCCCTTCTCTGGAAGAATCGCGCGCATTCGCATCAAGGAACGCGAGCTCGTCGCGGCCAATCAGGCCATCATGGATATTGTTGATGTCAGCCGTCTCAAGGTGCAAATGTTTGTTCCGGCAGCGATCGCCAAGAACATTGGTATCGGCGCCGTGCTGTCGATTCGCCTCAATGGCGAGGGCAAGGAGCGCGGCGCAAGAGTCACTCGGATCAGCCCACGTCTGGATGGGGCCAGTCAGGTACTTGAGGTCGAAGCCGATCTTCTTGCATCATCCAGCGGATTGATTGCGGGGATGCTGGGTAATGCGCGAATTGTCTCGCGCGGCTCTGCAATAGATAAGCGCACCCCGTCATCCGATATCTCGAGCATGCCAGACATGGGTCGCCCTGAAGCTGCCGTTGTAGATCCTGAGAGGCTTGAGCGCGAACGTCAGCTCGCACAAGAAAGAGCACAAGCACGAGCCGAGGCAAAGCAACGGGCAGAGGAAACGCGTCGCGCGGCAGCAGAAGAGCGAGCCCGCATGGCAGCCGAACGTCGAGAACGAGAACGTCAATTTGCTGAAGAAGCAGCTCGTGAAGATGCTGAGCGTAATGAACAGAAACGCCAGCAAGCCGCCGAGAAAGCTCGCTTGCAGGCTGAGGCCAAGGCCGTAGCCGATGCGCAAGCAAAGGAGCGGGCAGAGGAGCAAGCTGCGTTAGAGCCTAGCGCGAGTGAAGTCGCCGAAGCCAAAGCGCAAGCAGAAGCGGATTACAAAGCTTGGCAGGCGATGAAGGCCGAAGAAGCCAAGCGTCACGAGGCCGCCGCAGCAGAGAAGGCTGCGGAGAAGGCCGCCGAGAAAGCGCGCATTGAAGCCGAGCGCAACGAGCAAATGCGTCAGCAAGCAGCAGAGAAAGTGCGTGCACAGGACGAAGCCAAGGCCAAAGCCGATGAGCGCAAACGCCAGCTCGAGCAGCAAAAATCCGAGGCGAAGGCCGCAGCCGATGCAGAAGCAAAGCAGCGTACGGCCGAACAGGCGGCACTGATGCCCAGCGAAAGCGAAATAGCCGAGGCTAAAGC
>RGFZ01000132.1 GCA_010024875.1 Oxalobacteraceae bacterium
GTCGCAGTGACGGTCGGCATGGACCATTTCCGCGCCTTTCTGGCGGGCGCCCATGCGATGGATGGCCACTTCCGCCGCACGCCGCTGGAGCGCAACCTGCCCGCTCTACTCGGGCTGATCGGCTGGTGGTATCGCGTCTTTTTCGGGAGTGGCTCACAACTGATCTCGCCCTACCATGAAGATCTGCGTCTTTTCCCTTCCCATCTGCAGCAACTGGAAATGGAAAGCAATGGCAAGTCCGTGGATCGGGATGGGCTGCCGGTCACGACGTCAACGGTACCCGTCATCTGGGGCAGCACAGGTACGAACGGCCAGCATGCGTATTTCCAGATGCTGCATCAAGGTACAGGTTTGATCCCGACAGATTTCATCGCTGCACTCAAACCATCGCACACGCGCCTGAGTCAACACCAGGTACTGTTGGCGCACTGCTTTGCACAAGCCGAGGCGCTGATGCGTGGTCAACGACACCATGAACAATCTGAGCCGAAGCGTCAACCCTTGCCTGCTTACCGTGTTTTACCCGGCAATCGCCCAAGTAACATGCTGCTGATGAACCAACTGACTCCCGAGACACTGGGTGCTTTACTGGCGCTGTACGAGCACAAGACGTTCGTGCAGGGGGTGCTATGGAACATCAACAGCTTCGACCAATGGGGTGTGGAGCGCGGCAAAGCGCTGGCCTCGCGCATACTGCCTGAGCTCGAGGGCCAGCCCGGGGATCACACGCACGACGCCTCAACGGCTGGACTGATCGCGCGGGCGCGTCGCGCATGATGCATGACACCGCTACGTTAAGCTTGAGCCCTGATCCTTGCTGGCCGATCGCCTGCCTGTAAACCATCCTCTCTACCCGGTACTTTTTATCCTCTGAACATCATGAATCAGCTAGAGCAACTCAAGCAATACACGACCGTCGTCGCCGACACCGGTGATTTTCAGACGATGCAGGCCTACTCGCCGCGCGATGCGACGACCAATCCCTCGCTCATCCTCAAAGCGGTGCAGAAGCCAGAGTATCAACACTTACTGGAAGACGTCATCCAGAAACACAAAGGTCAATCCAGCGGGGAGATCATCGATCACTTGCTGATCGCCTTCGGCAGACAAATCCTGAACATCATTCCGGGTCGGGTGTCGACCGAGACCGATGCCCGCCTGTCATTCGATACCGAAGGTACGATCGGCAAGGCAAGGCACCTGATCGCCCTGTACGAAGCCGCGGGTGTGGCCCGCGAGCGCGTATTGATCAAGATCGCCTCTACCTGGGAAGGCATACGTGCTGCCGATGTTTTGGAAAAAGAAAATATCCGCTGCAACATGACGCTGCTGTTCTCACTGCCGCAGGCGATCGCTGCCGCCGACGCGGGAGCGCAGCTGATCTCACCCTTCGTTGGAAGAATCTACGACTGGTACAAAAAAGCCACCGGCAAGGAATACGCTGGCGCGGATGATCCGGGCGTGCAATCGGTAGCGACGATTTATTCGTATTATAAAAAATTCGGCTACACAACCGAGGTGATGGGCGCGAGCTTCAGGAATACGTCGCAGATCGTCTCGCTGGCGGGCTGCGATCTGCTGACGATCAGCCCGGAGCTGCTGCAGAAACTGAGCGAATCTGACGTACCGTTTGAACGCGCACTGTCAGCGGAGCAGGCATCGCATGCGGATATTCAGAAAATGACGCTCGACGAAAAAGCTTTCCGCTTCATGCTGAATGAAGATGCTATGGCGACGGAGAAGCTGGCAGAAGGTATACGTTTATTCTGTCTGGATGCCGTAAAACTCGAAAAACTCGTATCAGCCCGATAAGGCGGGAACTTCATGCGATCGAAGGACGTTCGCCGGTTCAGTGCTTGCTGCTAAGGTTGTATTGATTAACCAAAAACATAGCCGCAGCCAGCCGTTCTTTATCAGAATCTACCAGCGTGTTCAGATGCCGGTAAGTGTCTATCACCGATTGGGCTATTGCAACGCAATTAGGTCTCCGATACTTCAACCGCTCAGTAGTAAACTCATAAACACCTGTCTGTTGATTAGATCGCTGAAAATCCTCGACGAATTCATTGAAATCAGCGCTTGCACTCTCAAGCGCTTTATCGCCGAGACCTCTGAGATCGCTACCGCTTGGAATGCTGGCAGCAATATTTTTCCTGACCGCCGAAGGTTTTTTGATCAATAGCTGATCTATTCTGTTTTGTAGATCAGTGCGCAAAATGTCGGCAACACTTTTAATACTTTTCAGGTTGGCTGCGATGATTTTTTTCTGATCATCGGTTTGGTTAACAATGTCTATGTTGACCAGATAAGACCCAACATTGAACTCTACCATCTCTTCTAGCAGGCGCTTTGCCAATTCAAAACAGCTTAGCTGATACTCGTCATTTTGAGCAGAACCTGTTTGATAGCTCAGCGCATGTTGAATGTCTGAAACAACGCTTGACGAAGGAGGAGATGTCTGAGGCGACAAGAGCAACCAAAAACCCCTCCAGGCGTTATTCTTGTCGTCAGGGCGGTAATGCCTCATCCATATACTTTGGTGCGCTGGGGGCATCTCCTGGCTGTTGCCCAGAAGATTTTGCAGCACCGACTTCCAGCGAGCCACAGGGTTCGGAGGAGGAGGTGCAGCCGACCCTGGCTCCAGAACCACATCCTTATGCCTTTCTACCTGCGCCGTAGGTTCGCCGGAGGCCGATAATAAAGCTTGAATCGCTGAGCGCTCGTCTTCCCCAGGCTGCTGCATTAATCGCTGCTTCGCATATGACAGGCAAGAGGGCTCAAGGAATTTACTCCCCTCGACAAATTTATATTCTCGGGCTGCTTGATACGCTACCAAAAAATCCTCGAAATCAGCCTGACCGGGGGGCAGCGCTTGCCGACGCTGTTGTTCGGCGAGTTTATTTGCCTTCTCCTCCTCGAATCGAACCTTTTCAGCAGCTTTGGCCTTTATTTCACCATCGGCAAACAAGAGCGCAGTCGCAGCTTTTCGTTTTTCTTGAACCTCCTCTGAATATTTGATATTAGCGTTTTCAGGATGATCCTCTTGAAATTTTTTAGCAAATTGTAGGCAGGATGAATCAAAGGCTGGATCATCAAACTCAATCGAGGAATAACCCTTCTTGGAATCATATCTTTTGGAAAATTCATTGAATAGCTTCTCTTCATTTGAAATTTCCCGGCTCTCGGGAGATGAAGTACTGACCGCTACATTCTTTTCGGGATCTTCTTTCGGGCTTACGCGCTCTGGCGGCACATCCAGTAATGCTGAAGATT
>RGFZ01000133.1 GCA_010024875.1 Oxalobacteraceae bacterium
TGATTACGGCGCTCACCCGGACTTTCGCACCGAGTGGTGGTACGTGACCGGATGGCTGAACACGCCTGATAACAAGCCGTTGGGCTTTCAGGTGACTTTTTTTCGCTCTGCCACCGATCATGATGTAAACAATCCCAGCCGCTTCGCGCCGAAGCAGTTGATCGTTGCACATGCGGCGCTGTCGGACCCCGACCTGGGTAAGCTCGCGCACGACCAGAAAATCGCTCGCGCCGGCTTCGGACTCGCGCAAGCGAGCGAGGCGACCACGGACCTCCGGCTGCAGCAATGGACCATGCAGCGGCAGAGTGACAGCCGATACCTTATCCGGCTACCTGCCCGAGAATTCACATTGTCACTCACGCTGACGCCGACGCAGCCGCTGCTGCGTCAGGGTGACGCAGGCTATTCCCGCAAAGGCCCGAAAGCTTCTCAGGCGAGCTACTACTATAGCGAACCGCATCTCAGTGTGACGGGCACAGTCACGCGCAAGGGCACCCCCGCGAGCGTCAGCGGCACGGCCTGGCTCGATCACGAATGGTCGAGCACGGTGCTCGATCCGCGCGCGGTCGGCTGGGATTGGGTAGGTGCCAATCTCGATGACGGCAGCGCGCTGATGGCTTTCCGTATACGCCGCGCCGATGGCAGCGCGTTGTGGCAGCATGCAGCCTTGCGCAGCAGGGATGGCCGCATCAGGCAGTACCGAGACGAGGAGATTCGTTTCACACCCTTGCGACACTGGCGCTCGCCGCGTACCGGTGCCAAGTACCCTGTGGCGATGCAGATTGATACGGGCACGGGCACCGAAAAAGCTGCTTGGACACTGCAACCACTCCAAGAAGATCAGGAACTCGATTCGCGCCAGTCAACCGGCGCAGTCTACTGGGAAGGTGCGGTACGCGTGCTGAACAACGGCCAGCCTGTGGGACGCGGCTACTTTGAAATGACCGGCTATCTGAAAGCCCTGAAATTATGAGAATAATGCTGGCCGACCGCCCAAAATCCCGCAGCGGTCTAAAAATACTTGCAGGTCTGCTGCCCTTCCTCGCGCCCTATCGCCGCCGTCTGGTCGTAGCGGGTATCGCGCTGCTGATCGCGGCAGGTGCGACGCTCGCGATGCCCTATGGCTTTCGACAGCTGATTGATCTGGGATTCTCATCCGCAGGCGCGGTGCAAACGACAAGTGTCAACCTTACCTTTATCGCGCTGTTTGGTATTGCGTGCGTGCTGGCCGTTGCCACTGCTGCGCGCTTTTACATGGTGTCCTGGCTCGGCGAGCGCGTGACCTCGGATATCCGCAATGCAGTGTATGCGCATGTGCTGAGACAAAGCCCGGAATTCTTTGAAGTGACCCAGACTGGCGAAGTTCTATCTCGACTGACCACCGACACCACGTTGATACAGACCGTGGTCGGTACCAGTATCTCGATGGCACTGCGCAATCTGTTATTGCTGGCGGGCGGCTTGCTGATGATGTTTTTCACGAGCATCAAGCTGTCGGCCATCATCATCGTGATGCTAGTATCGGTGATCATTCCCATCGTGCTGATCGGACGCCGCGTGCGCAAACTGTCTCGTGCATCGCAAGACAGAATTGCGGATGCCTCCGGTCTGGCGGGCGAACGTCTGAACGGCATCAGCGTGGTTCAGTCTTTCGCCCACGAAGCACTGGAAGCGGCGCAATTCGGTAAAGCGGTGGAGCGCGCCTTCGGTGCTGCAATCGACCGCGTACGCGCGCGGGCATTGCTGACTGTGACGGCCATCTTGCTGGTGTTTGGTGCCATCGTCTTCGTGCTGTGGCTGGGCGCGCATGCAGTGATTGAGGGCCGGATGAGCGCCGGTGAGCTGGGACAATTCATTTTGTATGCCGCCATCGTCGCCGGCGCCATCGGCGCCTTGTCCGAAACGCTGGGCGATGCGCAGCGCGCCGCCGGCGCCAGCGAGCGTCTGCTGGAACTGCTCGCGGAACGCTCGCCTATCGTCTCTCCTGCCAAGCCGCTTGCGCTGCCGCGCGGTACTGCCAATGGCGCGCAGTTGCAGATCGCCGCGTTGAATTTTCGCTACCCGTCGCGCCCAGATCAACCAGCGCTCGCCGATTTCTCGCTGGACGTAGCGTCCGGCGAGACCATCGCCATCGTCGGTCCTTCAGGCGCTGGCAAGACCACGCTTTTCCAGCTGTTGCTGCGTTTTTATGATCCGCAATCCGGGCACATTCTGCTCAACGGCATCGATATCCGTCAGCTTGAGTTGAAGGCATTGCGCGAAGCGATCGGCATCGTGCCACAGGATACGGTCGTGTTTTCTGCCGATGCCATGGAAAACATCCGCTATGGTCGTCCCGAGGCCTCCGACGATGAGGTGATCGCCGCAGCTCGACAAGCGGCGGCGCATGAGTTCATTGAAAAGCTGCCCGATGGCTACCGATCTTTTCTGGGCGAACGCGGCGTGAGACTGTCGGGAGGTCAGCGTCAGCGAATTGCGATCGCACGCGCCTTGCTGAAAAATCCGCCGCTACTGCTGCTGGATGAAGCGACCAGCGCACTCGATGCCGAATCAGAGCGGCTGGTGCAGCACGCGCTGGAAGCCGCGATGATTGGCAGAACGACCCTGGTGATCGCGCATCGTCTGGCGACCGTGCAGCGTGCGACGCGCATCGTGGTGATGGAACACGGGCGCATTGTGGAAACGGGTACCCATGCAACGCTGGTGGAATCGGGTGGTTTGTATGCGCAGCTGGCAGCGTTGCAATTCACGACACATTGAACGGACGGTCAGACGCCCCAACCGTATCAGTTCATCTGCGACAGCTTGTTCATGATCTCGCGCTGCAGCGCGAAAAATTCTTCAGAATCGCGCCCCATATCCATCGCAGTTTCCAGCATTTCCCGCGCTTCGTGATTCTCTCCGAGCAGCGTATAGCACTCCGCAAGGCGGAAGGCTGCGGGGACAAACGTGGGGTCGAGTTGCAGCGCGCAGGCATGAAAGGTCGCGCTCATCAGAGGATCGTTCATACACTGAAGAATCATGCCGGCCATAAACAGGAAGCGAATATCTTGAGGGTTGCTGATCGACAGATACAATGCCATCGGTAGTGCTTCGCGATATCTTTGGTGCTGATAGTGTTCATAAGCACGGCCATATACCTGCTCTAGCAGATCGTCATCAACGGTCGTCAGCAGTGTTCGACGCATCCCCTGCGCCAGCGTGTGCTGCAGTTGGGAGACTTTATCAGGTAGATCGCTGAGACTTTGATTGACCAGTGCAA
>RGFZ01000134.1 GCA_010024875.1 Oxalobacteraceae bacterium
CCGGCCGGGTCGGCCAGCTGACCGCCCTCAGCCAGCATCGCCTGATCAAACAGCAAGCTGCTCCAGTCGTCGAATTTGGCTTCCTCATACTTCAGCCGTTGCACCAGCGGGTGATGAGGATTGATCTCTAGGATGGGCTTGGTATCTGGCGCGGCTTGTCCGGCCGCCTTCAGCATGCGCAGCAGATTGCCCGACAGCTCATGCTCACCCGCGACCAGACAGGCGGGCGAATCGGTCAGACGGAAGGTGATGCGTACTTCTTTTGCCTTGTCCTTCAGCGAGGTTTGCATCTTGTCGACCAGCGCTTTGTATTCGCTCTCGGTTTCTTCTTTTTGCTTCTTTTCGGCTTCGTCTTCCAGCTTGCCGAGATCCAGATCGCCTTTCGCGACCGAGACTAGTTGCTTGCCATCGAACTCGGTCAGGAAGGAGAGCATCCACTCATCCACGCGGTCAGTGAGCAAGAGTACTTCGACGCCTTTCTTGCGGAAGATTTCCAGATGCGGGCTGTTCTTCGCGGCGGTCCAGCTGTCGGCGGTCACATAGTAGATCTTGTCTTGCCCATCCTTCATCCGCGACACATAGTCGGCGAAGGACACGTTCTGGGTATCGCTGTCATTCTGCGTACTGGCAAAGCGCAGCAGTTTGGCGATGCGTTCTTTGTTGGTGCTGTCTTCGCCGATGCCCTCTTTGAGAACCTGGCCAAATTCTTTCCAGAAGCTCGCGTATTTGTCTTTTTTGTCCTGCTCGTCGGCATTTGCGAGTTCTTCGAGCATGCCCAGCACGCGCTTGGTCGAGCCTTCGCGGATGACTTTCACGTCGCGTGACTCCTGCAAAATCTCGCGCGACACATTCAGTGGTAGATCGGCGGAATCGATCACGCCTTTCACGAAGCGCAGGTAGATGGGCATTAGCTGCTCGGCGTCGTCCATGATGAACACGCGCTTTACATAGAGTTTGATGCCGCCGCGCTTGTTGCGGTCCCACAGATCGAAAGGTGCGTGCGCAGGGATGTAGAGCAGCTGCGTGTATTCGCTGCGACCTTCGACACGGTTGTGGGTCCAGGTCAGCGGCTCCTGAAAATCATGTGACACATGCTTGTAGAACTCGGTGTACTGCTCATCGGTGATATCCGATTTACTGCGTGTCCAAAGCGCGCTGGCCTGATTGACCGTCTCGAGCTCGTCGCGCATGACCATCGCCTTCTTTTCTTCGTCCCATTCTTCTTTGCGCATGGTAATGGGCAGAGAGATATGATCGGAATACTTGCGAATGATGGAGCGAAGCTGCCAGGCAGACAGTAATTCGTCTTCGCCTTCGCGCAGATGGAGCGTAATGCGAGTACCGCGCTGCGGCTTGTCAATCGCCTCGACGCTGAACTCGCCTTCACCGGCCGATTCCCATTTGACGCCTTGCTCGGCAGGCAGACCGGCCCGGCGGGATTCGACAGTGATCTTGTCGGCCACGATGAAACCTGAATAAAAGCCGACACCGAATTGTCCGATCAGCGCAGCATCTTTTTGCTGGTCACCCGAGAGCTGGGAAAAGAATTCTTTGGTGCCGGACTTTGCAATCGTGCCGAGATGATCGATTGCTTCTTGTACTGTCATTCTCGAACAGTAACGCATTGTTGATTGCTTCGAATCGCAGCTTGTCGGCAGCGTCGGAAGCGTTCGAGATCAGCTCGCGCAGGAAAATTTCTTTGTTCGAGTACAGCGAATGAATCATCAGCTGCAGCAGCTGTTTGACCTCGGCCTGAAAGCCCATTACTTGTTTGTCGGGAGCGCCCATGATGTCCTCTGTTAACAAAATAAAATGACACGATTGGCGGTTATTTGGCGATCATTCCCGGGTTTTCAAGGGGCCTCAGGTAGAATTTCCAGCTTATTGACAGCCGGAGTCTTTTCATCATGACCATCAGTATTGCCCAACGCTTGCTTGACCTGAATATCACGCTGCCGAAAGCAGCATCGCCTGCGGCTGCCTATGTGATGTCTGTGCGCAGCGGTCATACGCTGTATGTGTCCGGCCATATTGCGAAAAAGGCTGGCCAGCCCTGGGTAGGCAAGCTGGGCAAGGACATGACCACTGAGCAGGGCCGGGAAGCGGCGCGTGCGGTGGCCATCGATCTGATTGCCACACTGAGTGCGGCCTGCGATGGCGACCTGACGCGCGTCAAGCGCATCGTCAAGCTGGTAAGTCTGGTGAACTCCACGCCGGATTTCAACGAGCATCATCTGGTGACGAATGGCGCATCGGAGCTGCTGGTCGAGGTATTCGGCGATGCAGGCAAGCACGCTCGCTCGGCGTTCGGTGTGGCTGCGATTCCGCTGGGCGCCTGCGTGGAAATCGAGATGGTGGCCGAGCTCGCCTGATATGTCGCTTGATGGATCGGGATCAGCGGTCTTTGAAACGATGGCTGAAAGAGGGTGCGACCGGCGGTACTTCGTCCTGCTCCAGAGAAAGGGTCTGGGTGATGTGACGGTCAGCGTCTTTCTCCAGCGCGAGATAGAGCGAGCGACACAAGGCTTGCGCCTGTTTGCCTGGCCAGTCATCACCTAACAGCGAGGCCGGTAGCTGAGGATCGCTGAGCAGCGCGCGACGGTAGTCGTGGATTAGCAGCGTCCTGAGCGTGAACGCCCGGGCGCTGTCGAGTCGCGCCGGCGGAGTCAACATTTGTTTCAATTCTTCGAATCGTGCGATGAATTTTTTGTAAGTCCGCGCAGTCTCCTTCAATGGCCATGCTTCCGAGGTGATCTCCTCCAGCGGACGCGAACCGGCAATGCCCGCGTCGGTCGCTGATAGCACGATCACTTTGCCATTCATGCGCGTGCGCATGAGCACTTCTGCCAACGCCTCCTGCTTGTCGCCCGGGCAGGCAAAAAGTCCCGGCGCAAGCAGCGCGAATCCCTCCCACAGCAGCTCTTTTTTGAGCAAGGATTTTTGCGCGGCGCTGGCATGACCCTGAGGGCTGACCAGCAACCACCGCCCATCCCAGCTTGGGCCGCTGTTGGCATACACGCGCTGGTGCGCGCGCAAGAAACGTCTTTCCCCCTGAGGGCTGAGTCGATACTGGCTGCGTCGGCCCGAGCGACTGGCCTCCAGCCAGCCCTCTTCCGCGAGCCGGAAGACACTGGTACGAACCAGCCTTTCACTGATACCCAGCGGATCGAGTAGCGAAAT
>RGFZ01000135.1 GCA_010024875.1 Oxalobacteraceae bacterium
AAAGCTTTGAAAGATGCGCTAAACTAGCGGTTTTTCCGACGTCGTGACAACGTCGGAGTTGGCTGACTAAGTCGAAACGAGCGATCAAAGTAAGCGAAGTTTCAGGGGTGCTTAGCTCAGTTGGTAGAGCGGCGCCCTTACAAGGCGTAGGTCGGGAGTTCGAGCCTCTCAGCACCCACCAAGCAGCCACGAAGCAGTGTACGTAGTATTGGAGTGGTAGTTCAGTCGGTTAGAATACCGGCCTGTCACGCCGGGGGTCGCGGGTTCGAGTCCCGTCCACTCCGCCAAAACCAAAAAGGCGAACCCTGTGTTCGCCTTTTTTCATATGCAGTCCGATAGAGTAGTCCTAGGGCAGTCCATTAGAACAAGTGCCGGTTGCGTATCAGCGATCGGTCAGAGACTTCACAGAGTACTTGCACATGCTTGAATTCATCCGTACCCATCAGCGTCTGATGCAGTTCTTGCTGCTTCTGATCATTCTCCCTTCGTTTGCCTTCTTTGGCATCGAGAGCTACCTGCGCATGGACAGCAACGAGCCTCCGGTCGCCAAAGTCGCTGGTCAGAGCATCACACAGCGCGAATGGGAGGCGGCACAGGCGCGTCAGGTCGAACGCTTCAGGCAAGTGTTCGGCGAGCAGTTCAATCCGGCGATGCTCGACAATCCGGAGGCGCGTCAGGGTGTGCTCGAAAATCTCGTTGCGCAAAAGGCGTTGTCAGCGCACGTGATGGACAACCATCTGACCGTATCGAACGACACGCTGCGCAAGACCATTCTCGAGATTCCCGGTCTAAGAGATCCGGACGGACAATTCAACAAGGAGCGTTACCAGCAGCTCCTGGCGGCGCAGGGCTTGACGCCCGAGAAGTTCGAGGCAGGCCTTCGGCATGACATGGCCGTGCAGCAGATCAATGCCGTCGTGCAGGGCACCGCATTCTCTCCGAAATCTGTCTCAGCGCGTATCTCGGCACTGAACCAGCAGGTCCGCGAGGTACAGGAACTGTCCTTCCCGCCGCAGTCTTTCCGTTCGCAGGTCAAGCCAACGGATGCGATGGTCGAGGACTACTACAACAAGCACCCCGCACAGTACGAACAGGCCGAGACCATCAAGGCAGAGGTCGTCGTATTCAATCCCGATATCGTCGAGTCTCGCATCGAGATTACCGACGCCGATATCAAGACGTATTACGAACAGAATCTCGCGCGCTACCGTACGGATGAGCAGCGTCGCGCGAGTCACATTCTGATTAATTCAGGCCGTGAGGCAGCGGCAGCCGACAAGGCAGCCGCCAAAGCCAAGGCAGAAAAACTGCTCGAGCAGTTGCGCAAGAATCCGAACGACTTTGCCAAACTGGCGAAAGAGAACTCGCAGGATCCCGGGTCTGCCGAGCGCGGCGGCGATCTGGATTTCTTCGGCAAGGGCATGATGGTCAAGCCCTTTGAGGATGCGGCCTACGCGCTGAAAGAAGGCGAGATCAGCAGCGTAGTGCAGTCAGACTTCGGATTTCACATCATTCGTGTCACGGCGATCAAACCGGCAACCGTCCGTCCCCTGACGGAAGTAAAGGCCAATATCGCCGACGAGCTGCGCCGCCAGCAGGCTGGGAAGAAGTACGCGGAAATGGCTGAGATCTTCACCAACATGGTGTATGAACAATCGGACAGCCTCAAGCCGGTTGCTGACAAGCTGGGTCTCAGGATCGAGACTATCAGCGGCCTGACCCGCAAGCCTAACCCGTCATTGCCCAAGACCGCGGCCTTCAACCAGGCCAAATTCCTGAATGCGCTGTTCTCTGACGAATCGACGAAATCAAAACGTAATACCGAAGCGATCGAAGTCAGTCCGCGCTTTTTGATTGCCGGACGTGTGGTCGACTATAAACCCGTCACACGCATTCCGCTGGAGCAGGTGAAAAAACAGGTCGAGGAGACCGTCATCGCGATCGAGGCTGAGAAGCTCGCGATCGCCGCCGGCGAAGCCAAGTTGGCCGAACTCAAGAACGGTGGTAGCGCCGATTTCGGTGCGTCCAAGCCAGTATCGCGAAACAGCGCGGGAGGGCCGCCACCTCCTGCAATGAACGCGATCATGAAAGCCAACCCAGCCAAGTTGCCGGCCTATGTTGGCGTGGATCTTGGTGGCATGGGCTACCGCATCTTCAAGATCAGCAAGGTCACCGAAGAAGCGGGCGATGACGCCGCGATGAAGGCCGAGCAGCAGCAGGTAAATGAATTCGTCGCCGCTCAGGAGATGGCAGCCTATCTCGGGGTGATCAAGAAGCGTGCGAAAGCAGAGATCCTTGCGCCGGTCTCCGCTGCCAAGCCGCAACAGACAGCCACCAAGTAAAGTTCAGATCAGATCACCTTGGTAGGCTTTCTGAAGTTTTCAGCAAGATGCTCGAGCGTTCAGGGCGTCTCATATCTCACATGACGTCGCTGAGTAGTATCGCGGCCGCCGAGGCAAAGGCAGCGGCTGAAATATCCTGCATATTGACCGGTAATGCGTTTTGGTAGCCGCTGAAATTGCGGTTGATCGATTTCAGATAGGCGGGATCGTAATGCTGCGTCAGCAGCGCTTCCACCAGAGCCGGTATGTTCCCTAATTCCGCCAGCGCGCGCCATGCATCGATTTTTTGTCGGCCGTGCAAAGGCGTCAGGTGCTCTAGCTGCGACATCAGCTGTGCCATGTCGGTCGCCAGATGAGGATAATCCTGGATCAGCAGTTGAACGCGATTCGCGTCGCTGATGTTGATCCGTATGCACGCTGATGCCCGCATCGATTCCATCAGTTTCTCGGGCACGCGCAGATTGCCGATCTTCTTGCTTTCCGATTCCACGTAGACCCAGCGCTCCGGATTGAACTGGCGTAGCGTTTGCCAGATCTGGCTCTCGAACATTTTTTGCGTGGGCTGGGGCTCGCCCGGAAGGCTGCCGAGGAGAGACCCTCGGTGGGCCGCGAGCTTTTCTAGATCCAGTACCTGAGCACCCATCGCCGCGAGCGTTCCCAGCAAACGACTCTTGCCGCTTCCCGTGGTGCCGCACACGACCACGAAACGAAAACTCGCCATGTGTTGGTCCAACCACGCCAGCATGGCGGCGCGAAAGGCTTTGTAGCCACCGTCCAG
>RGFZ01000136.1 GCA_010024875.1 Oxalobacteraceae bacterium
GGACCTTGATGGCAGCGGCCTGAGTACGATCAGCGTCGATAACGGTGTAAGTTTTGATATTGACAATGACGGTCAAGTTGAGAAGACCGGCTGGATCGCGCGCAACACCGGGCTGCTAGTGAGAGACCTGAACGAGGACGCGCTGATCAACCATGGTGGCGAGCTGTTCGGCGAGGGCACCGTCCTGAGAAATGGGGCGCGCGCGGCAAATGGTTATGTCGCGCTAGCCGAGATGGATTCCAACCATGATGGTGTGATCAACCTGTTGGATCAGGGCTTTGGCTCACTCAAGATCTGGCAGGACCTGGACAATGACGGCGTCTCGGATCAGGGCGAACTGAAATCCCTGTCCGCGCATGGCATTGCCGAGCTGTCGCTGAAACATCAGGCCTCTGACCTCATCGATCAAGGCAATCTCATCGGTTTGATGGGCAGCTACACCACCGACCAAGGTGAGGTCAGAACCATGGGTGACGTCTGGTTTGCGACTGACCGGGCGGGCAACCAGACTTTTGATCTTGATGGTCTGATCGAGAAAATCCACGCCACATCGACCAGCAAGATATCGCTGTCAGCAGAGGCCTCTGCGGGCAAGCATCTCGATATCAGCTTGCAGGACGTGCTCTCGGTCGGCGGCGACGCAATGGCCGAACTGGCAACCACCCATCTGATGAGCGTGGAGGGTCAGGAGGGCGACAGCGTGACGCTGACGGGCACCGGCTGGAGCGCGCAGGGTGATCTGCAGGTCGGCGCCGACCAGTATGCGGTGTACGTCAATCACAACGCCCAAGTGGTGGTGAATGACAAGGTGCAGGTGCAGTGGGGCAGCTTGCTCTGACCGCCAGCCTGAGACCTCTATAATCCCGGAATGGGGCCGTGCCTAGGTAGGCCGCCCCTGAAAACCCCTATGCCGGGAGACGATCAATGATGCTTGATACGCAGTGCCGCGCGCTGCTCGACAAAGCCGCAGCGGCCAATCTGCCCGGCCCCGAGCAATCCTCCGCGGAAGAAGCACGCGAACTCTACAAGCGTAGCCGCCTGCCGCTTCAGCCTCCCAAGCCCGAGATGGGTGCGGTGCGCGACATCCTCATCGACGGCTCGCGGGGATCGCTGAGGCTGCGCGAGTTTCGTCCGAAAGGGCTGCATGAGCGGCGCGATCTTCCTGCACTGGTGTATTTTCATGGTGGTGGCTGGGTGATCGGCGATATCGACACGCATGACACCTTGTGTCGCGAGCTGTCCGATGGCTCGGGTGCCGCCGTTTACTCGGTCAATTACGCGAAAGCACCAGAGCATCAGTTTCCGGCCGCCGTGGACGATTCGCTGTTGGCCACGCGTCATGTGATCGCGTCGCATGCTGAGTTAGGCATTGACCCGGCGCGTGTCGGCACCGGCGGCGACAGTGCCGGCGGCAATCTGGCGACGGTGGTTGCGCAGGCGCTGCGGGGCACGCTGTCTCATCCGCTCGCGCTGCAATTGCTGATCTACCCGGTCACCGACTTGCGGCTCTCCACGCCCTCGTACCAGACCTATGCCCAAGGCTATGGGTTGACCGCGATCGCAATGCGCCATTTTCGGGATACCTATCTACGCGACGAGGCTGACATTGCCGATACCCGCGCCTCGCCCCTGCTGGCGACCAACCTCTCAGGCATGCCGCCCGCGCTGGTGTTAACCGCCGGATTCGATCCGCTGCGCGACGAGGGCGCCGCCTACGCGGATGCCTTGTCTGCTGCCGGCAACCCAACGCAGTACATCTGCTTTGAGCGTCAGATTCATGGCTTCATTGTCATGGGCGGTGCCGTGGATGAGGCGAATACCGCTGTCAGGCTCTGCGCCGATTATCTGCGTTCCCGCTTTAGCTCAATCAGCGGCAGTTGACGCCATTGGGGGGTGATCCCCGTGCAAGCTTGACTTGCCCGGGCGTTTTGCCTACCGTCGTCCCGTAATACTTCACACGACTCCCCAGCCCATGCTTTACCACACCTCCGCTCACCAAATCTCGCGATGGCGCTGGTGGGTGATCTCGCTGGTGGCCATGGCAGTGCTGATGCTGGCAGTACTCCTGGCAGCGTTCGCTGGCATTGAACTGGATGGTGATCGTTTTCGCGCGCCAGTCAATCACTGGCTTTCTGCGCAACTGGGGCGAGAAGCCCGCATTGATGGGCAGCTGAGATTGAAGCTCGGGGTCAGACCCGGGCTCTTGGTCAGGCAATTGCGCGTCGCCCAGCCGACCACATTTGGCAGCGGTGATTTTCTGAATATCGGTGAGCTACGTTTCGAGCTGGATTTGATGCCGCTGCTTCACGGCCAGTTGCGTGCAGAACGGCTGTCGGCCTCTGCAGTCAGACTCGATTTGAGACAAACGGCGGCTGGTGCGGCCAATTGGCGATTCGATCCAGCAAAGCCCGAGATATCCTCGCAGGCCGATGCACAAGAGACCGGTGCCGCAGAAGCCGCAAAGATTGCCGCGCATATCGACATTCGCGAATTACAGATCGCTGGTCTTCAGATCAGATTTCAGGACGAGGGTGCAAAGCCCGTCCATGTCGCGCTGGATTCTTTTGACGCGCGCCTGCCCGCTGACGCCGGGTTGATTGCCACCGCAAAGGGCCGTGTGCAGCAGACCATGGAATATCAGCTTCGGATCAGCGGCGGCTCATTGCGTGAGCTGGCCTTGGGGGATCCGCGCTGGCCGCTCAACATGCAACTGGAATTTGCCGGCAGCACGCTGAGTCTGAATGGTCATCTCGGCAGCGCAAAAACTCAGTTACGTTTTGGCTTGGGCACGACCGACATCGCGCGCTTCGGCAAGCTGCTGAACATTGATTTTCCAGATACGGGTGTCGCGGGTATCGGTGGCCAGTTGACGCTGACGCCGGGCTCGGTACGGATTGACGACATATCCGCTCAGCTCGGCCTGTCTTCGCTGCGCGGCTCGCTGATGATGGACTTGCGCAGCCAGCGTCCACGGCTTGAGGGCGAGCTCGACATTGCGCGACTGGACCTGAGGCCTTTTCTTGGTCAAGACAAGGATGAAGACACACCGACTGACCTTCCCGAACTGTACCGAAGTCTCTCGCGCGCGAAGCTGGATCTCTCAGCCCTGGACCAG
>RGFZ01000137.1 GCA_010024875.1 Oxalobacteraceae bacterium
TTACGGCGACATCATCAGCACTCGCGACTATCAAGATCGTCTCGATACCCTGGGCCATGTGCGAGAGGCTGGGCTAAAAGTCTGCTGCGGCGGCATCGTCGGCATGGGCGAGACGCGCGAGCATCGCGCCGGATTGATCTCGCAGCTGGCAAACCTGAATCCTTATCCGGAGTCCGTGCCCATCAATCATCTGGTCGCCGTTGAAGGCACACCACTGGCCGATCAGCAAGCGCTCGATCCGCTCGAATTCGTGCGAACGATTGCAGTGGCGCGTATCACGATGCCGAAGGCGAGAGTGCGCCTCTCTGCTGGTCGCCGCGAGCTGGGCGATGGTATTCAGGCGCTATGCTATCTGGCGGGTGCGAATTCGATTTTTTATGGCGATAAGCTGCTGGTGACGGGTAATCCCGAAGTCGAGCAGGACAGAGCGCTGCTGGAGCGTCTGGGGATGCAGGGTAAGACGGGCGCGTGAGGCTTTAACAACTTGGGTACAACGAAACCGAAAGGCTACTGACGTTCACCGCCGGAAGTTTTGCGTGCGACCAGGCCGATCAGCGCGGATTGTCCGCTATGTTGAGTGCCTTCGCGCAGCACATCCTCATAGCTGACAAGTTCGACGATATTCATATCCGAGAACGATTCGCGCAGCAACTCTTCCGTGTACAAATGATCGACCAGCGGCGGCCCACCCGTCTTGTATTCGAGCTGCTTTGGCGTGTAACCCTGCAACAGCATCAGTCCGTCGGGCTTGAGCGCTGATGTCATGCGCTTGAATAGGGTGGTGCGAGTATCCGGATCGGCAAACTGAATGAAGATGGCGACGACGGCATCGTACTCACCGACTTTCCAGTCAAAGTCTTCAGCGCTGGCCACCTGAAAATTCACCTCGACGTCCGCTTGCCGAGCAAGCTTGATCGCCTTGCCCACACCAATTGGCGAGCCGTCAGCGACGGCCAGTACGCGCGAGCCGGGTTGGAGCAGATGGCCGTGCTGCGACAGCCACACATTCGGCTCAGTGCCGAAGATGTAGCTGTCGGTCGAGAAGCGCGTATCCCAGGTTTGCGCAGGATTTGAAAAACCCTTTGAGCGCACCTTAGGCATGCTCTTCCTTTTGCTCTACCGGGCAGGACCGCAAGCCGAGTACGGTGTAGGCGGGGCAGAAGCGCAGCAGGCCGGTGGCGATCGGCAGGAGACCTATCCAGCCCCAGGGGCCGATCACATTCAGCAGCGCCAGCAGAATCAGCAGGCTGCCAGCGAACACGCGCAGTGCGCGATCCGTGTTTCCGACGTTTTTCATGATGTGCTCCTTTCAGAGTCGGTTAAAAAATCAATGGTTGGACTGCTCAGACCTATTTACCACGCGTTAGTGCGGCTGTGTATCCGCATCAACCGGATGCCGATAACGTTCTATACCCTCGAACAGCGCCATGCCAGCCACCATGGCAAGTACGAACAGCAGCGCCTTGGAATTGCCTGTGCCCATCGACGTGATCGCAGGGCCTGGGCAAAAGCCTGCCAAGCCCCAGCCGAGGCCGAACAGCAGGCTTCCGATCACCATGCGTTTGTCGATATCATTTTTCGTGGGCATGCGAACCGCGCCACCGAAAAAATTTGCGGTGCGGTGGCGAGCAAATCGAAACGCGATCACGCCGACCAGCAGCGCACCACCCATGACGAAGGCAAGTGAGGGATCCCAGCTTCCTGAGATATCCAGAAAGCCGATCACTTTCGAGGGATCGGTCATGCCGCCGATGACCAGTCCCAAGCCGAAGATGAGTCCGACAATGAAAGAGGCGACGGTATCCATGTGGTTTTGCATCAGAATCTCCAGTATGAAAGTGTGCTGAGCCTTACTGCTGATTAGGCGAGCAAATGTCGCATCACGAAAACAATCGCCATGCCGCTGGCCATGAAAGCCAGTGTCGCGATCAGCGAGCGTGGAGAAAGTCGCGACAGTCCGCAGATGCCATGACCACTGGTGCAACCGCCGCCGTAGCGGGTACCGATGCCGACCAGCAGACCGGCGATAACAAGAATCTCGGCATTGGCATCGATCGTCGGCGCAGACGTCGCGATGAACAAAGAGGCCACCGCGGGCGCCATGATCAGGCCGAGCAGAAAAGCGAGGCGCCAGACAACGTCATTGCCGCTCGGCCGAAGCAGTCCACCAAGAATGCCGCTGATGCCAGCAATTCGCCCATTCGCGAGTATGAACAGCGCCGAGGCGAGACCGATCAGCAAACCGCCCACTAGCGAAGTGCCGGGCGTGAAGTGGGTCCAATCTATGCTCATGGTTGAGTATCTCCTTCAGTAGGGCTGCAGTATGCCGTGTAAAGCACATCCATTACCGCCAGTGCGGCCTGGCTGGCGATACGATAGTAAATCTGTTTGCCTTCGCGCCGGGTTTCCACCAACGCCTCCTCGCGCAGTACGGCCAGCTGCTGCGACAGGGTGGGTTGCTGAATGTCGAGCAGTTCTTCAAGCTCTCCGACCCGACGTTCACCCTGAGCCAACTGGCAGAGCAGCATCAGTCGATCTGGGTTGGACATCGCGCGCATCAACGAGCACGCGCGACCGGCGGCCTCACGCATGGTCGGAAGGTCGATGGCGGGAGCGAGAGAATCGGTCATGTCGGGTGAGGCAGGAGCTTAAGTCTCAACAGTATAGTCAAAAACAAACTATGAATCAATAAACTATTAAAACGCTAAATAAATTCCCATAGTTGCGCTTCCTACCGGTTCTGGGCCGGCCATTTTCTGCGCACGAAAAAACCCATAATGCAAAGGGTTTTTGTTAGCGATGACGACCTTTCCGCGAAATTTTCTCTGGACAAAACAATGCCGCAGAGCAACAATGCGGGCGGACTACATAGTTCATAAAAAGATGGCTCGGTATCAAATAAAGCCACAATGGTATGAAAACCTGATCTTTTTACCCATCACCGGAGATTTGCAATGCGTTTCATCCCAGCTCTGCTCGCTGCGCTGCTCGCAGCAGGTGTCGGTTCGGTCGCGTTGGCTGACACAACCGATGTAAAAACCCAAACTATCGTTGAAGTGAAGAAGAAGGGTGCTCACTGCGAGCAAGACC
>RGFZ01000138.1 GCA_010024875.1 Oxalobacteraceae bacterium
CGCCTCGTCAACGACGACAGCGCTTGGGCGGGTCTCAAGGCCCTCGTCGTGAAGCTTTCCGACACCCAGGTGGTCACCTCGGCCGCCGGGGTTCCGACGATGTCCGTCAGCGACGGCAAGGGTCAGCCGATTCTGGATGTTCTGCCGAATTTCTCGATGTCGGAACTCGCGCTGATGATTTTCATCGTGCCGATCGCCATTGGCTGGTGGGCCAACTGGTATCCGGGTGCCGAGCCCGGCGGCGGTTCCTACATCGCCCAGCGCATGCTGGCCTCGAAGTCCGAGAAGGACTCCCTCGGCGGCACGCTCTTCTTCAACATCGCCCACTACGTCCTGCGCCCGTGGCCGTGGATCATCACTGCGCTGTGTTCGATCATCATCTATCCCGACCTTGCCTCGATTCAGACCGCCTTCCCGTTGGCGGATCCGGCGAAGATCGGACATGACTCGGCCTTCCCGGCCATGCTCAAGTTCTTGCCGGTCGGCTTCGTCGGTCTGATGGTCGGTGGCCTCATCGCCGCCAATTCGTCGACGATCCTGACGCACCTCAATTGGGGCTCTTCTTACCTCGTGCACGATTTCTACCGTCGTTTCGTGAATAAAGACGCCGCCGAGTCCCATTACATCAACGTGGGTCGTTTCAGCACGGTGGCTCTCTACGTCATCGCGGCTGCGCTCTCCTACACCTTAGAGTCCGCGCAGTCGGCCTTCCAGGTCCTCATCAGCGTTGGCGCTGGTACGGGCAGCTTGTATATCATTCGTTGGTACTGGTACCGCGTCAATGCGTGGGCTGAAGTGGTCGCCATGGTCTCCTCCGTCGCGGTCACGGCCATGTTCCTGCTCTGCGACAAGTTCGGCCCGGGCTCGGGCGGCCTGGTCCTGGCGGCCATTGGCTCCTTGCTCCTCTTGGTCGGCGTCGCCGCCGATGCCGAATACAAGCCGGAGTTCTCGGCCAAGGTTGTTGCCGGTTATCTGCTTCCGTTCCTCCCTCTGGCGTTCGTCATGCTGACCTCGGTCCCTAACTCCATCGCCATCGTCATGGCGTTTGCGTCCCTCGCCTTCGTGGTGCGCCGTCTCTTCGTGGCCGATGTCGCCGGCGACCCGACGCTCCACACCTCCTTGCGACTCGCGGGCCTCTTGGTGGTGGCCGCTGGTCTCGTCGTGAAGGGGTTAACCGACCTCGGGCATGCTGACGCCCTCTTCGGCGGCGGTTTCGCCCATCGTACGCTTTGGACGGTCGGCTTGACGAGTCTCTGCTGGCTTTCGGCCTGCTTCTTGGCTCCGGCCACTGACAAGGCCACGCTGATTGCCTTCTGCCGCAAGGTGAAGCCCGTGGGTCCAGGTTGGACGGCTATCCGCGCCGAAGCCGGCGTCACCGACGCTGAGGTTGCCGAGGAGAACCGCATCGGCGCCGCCTTCTTGGGGTGGATCTCCGGTTGCACGGTCATCTGGTCTTCGCTTTTCGCCATCGGCAACTTCCTCTATTCTGCGGGAGATCCTTCACGCCTCAAGATGGCTTGGATTCTCACCGGCGTGTTCCTCATCAGCGGCTACGTACTCCTGAAGGTCACCCAGCAGCTCTGGGCCGACAGCACGGCCTCCCAGGCCCGTGAAGACGCCCGGGCCCAGCAGGGCTAAGCTTCGGTCTGGCGACAAAAAAGGGGCCGGCCTTTGCCGGCCCCTTTTGTTTGGGGTTAATTAGAATGCAGGCGGTAGACGTCGTCCCATAGCGGTGGTTCCGCCTTGCTGGGGTTGAGCTCCTGCCAACGGAGGTTGGTCTTTAAGTCATACTCCAGGTTGCGGTCGTTGGGCGTGGGGTTGTAGAAGAACTTGAACCCGTTGCCGGCGCCTTGGGGCGAGACCAACTTGGCGTAGTGGGCCGAGACCACGTTGCCGTCCTTGTCCAGTTGGGTGCGGACGCGCAGGAATATACCGTTGTTCTTCATGATGGTGCGGTAATTCGCCAAGTCAGGTTGAAGGGCGACACATCGATAGACCTCGGTGAGAGTCACTTCTTGGGAATATCCTGTTTCGGGCGCCTTATGGGGCGTGGTCAATTTGCAGTAAGGCCAGAACTGAGGACTAAGAATGGCGCCGTCGCCCGCGTTAGGGAAACGATACGTCACGGAGTGGGTCCAGTTGCCGTGGTTTACTTTGCCTTCGCTAAGGGTGTGCCAGCCTCTTTCTGCATCTGCAACAGCTCGTCGCTCATGGACTGCGTCCTCAAAACCTCGAAAAGCACTTGTAATCTTTATGGTGAAATCCAGGTGCCTGCCTTGTCCAAGGGGCGGCATCAACTCCAGCAGCTCTGCATCGTAGCCAACCTCGGTGATAGCCAAGTCTGGCAATCTCGGATCGGCCGGTGCCGTGTCTTTGGGTCCGTTGACGCGTCGGTGACTAAATCCCTCTTGCTTCGCCTTTAACGGGATGGGTTTACGAACGTAAGGAAGGGTCAGGTCGAAACTTTGGGTGATCGTAGTGTATCGAATCCAGTCCGACTCAGATAGATGTATATTGTAGGCTTCCCTGCCTGCTTTGCTGTCTTGGTCGCTGGGATTCACATAAATGTCCCAAACACTATGGTAGGGCGCAATATTGATGACAGTGCGGCCTTCGACGTCAGTGGTTTTGTGATCTCCGCTGCCCATTAGCGTTTTCACGTTATTTAGGACTGCCCTTATGCGAGCGCCCTCAATCGGCGTACCATCTTCGTCTTTGATGCACAGCCGAATCACCCTGGGGGTAGCCCGGTTGGCTTCGCTTTTGGCGCGCGTATCCTCCAGCCTATCACCGGCTGCCAGGCGCAGAGAGGCGACAGGTGTCGTCATTAAAAAAGTCGTGGCTATCGCTATAAGCGGGTATCTCATCGGTTTTCTGTGATGGTAAATCCGCAGCTCTGTTTCTGCATTTCCTTAATTAGAGTGCAGGCGGTAGGTGCTGTCCCCTGACTTAGGCTCTTCCTCATGGGGGTTTAACTCCTGCCAGCGCAGGTTGGTCTTCAAGTCATACTCCAAGTTACGGTCGTTCGGGGTGGGGTTGTAGAAGAACTTGAACCCGTTGCCGGCGCCTTGGGGCGAGACCAACTT
>RGFZ01000139.1 GCA_010024875.1 Oxalobacteraceae bacterium
CGCGACGCGAGACAATCATCGACGTCGTACGCTTGTTGCGACGCGTCTTCTTGCCTTTGGTCTGCTGACCCCACGGCGACACCGGATGGCGACCTGCTGCCGTCCTGCCTTCGCCACCGCCGTGCGGGTGATCGATCGGGTTCATCGCCACACCGCGGACGGTCGGGCGGATACCACGCCAGCGCGTCGCACCGGCCTTGCCGATCTTGCGCAGGTTATGTTCACCATTACCCACTTCGCCGACGGTTGCGCGACACTCCACGTGAATGCGACGGACTTCGCCGGAGCGCAAACGAACCTGAGCGTAAATGCCTTCGCGCGCCATCAGCACGACACCTGCACCTGCAGTGCGAGCAATTTGCGCTCCTTTGCCGGGCATCATCTCGACGCAATGCATCGTGGTACCGACCGGAATATTACGGATAGGTAGGCAGTTGCCCGGTTTGATCGGTGCTTCAGGGCCGTTCATGAGCTGGTCGCCTACCGCCATACCTTTGCTAGCGATGATGTAACGACGCTCGCCATCGGCATAGCAGAGCAGTGCAATATGCGCGCTGCGGTTCGGGTCGTACTCGAGACGCTCGACTTTCGCCGGAATCCCGTCCTTGTTACGACGGAAATCAACAACCCGGTAGTGCTGCTTGTGACCACCACCGAGATGACGGGTGGTGATATGACCGTTGTTGTTGCGACCTGCACTCTTCGACTTCTTCTCGATCAGACCGGTGTGCGGACGACCCTTGTAGAGATCGGGATTGACCACCTTCACCATGCCGCGACGGCCGGGCGAGGTCGGCTTTAACTTGACCAGTGCCATTATTTAGCCTCCTCGGTGAAGTTGATTTCCTGACCGGGCTTCAGGCAGACAAACGCGCGACGGGTCTGGTTACGGCGACCGGTAAAACGGCCAGCGCGCTTGACTTTGCCAGGGCGGTTCGATACCTGCACCGAATCCACCTGCACCTTGAACAGCAGTTCGACCGCGGCCTTGATCTCTGGCTTGGTAGCATCCGACGTCACGAGGAACACAACCTGCTCGTTCTTCTCTGCCACGAATGTCGCCTTCTCCGAAATCACTGGAGCGAGCAAAACCTTCATCAGGCGCTCTTCACTATGTTTGATGACTGCGCTCATGCCAGCATCTCCTCAATTTTTGCCAGTGCCGGCTTGGTAATCAGCACCTTCTTGAAGAACACCAGCGACACAGGATCGGCCTGACGTGGTTCGCAAATCAGTACGTTAGGCAGATTGCGGGAGGCCAGCAACAAGTTCTCGTCCAGGTTATCGGTAATCACCAGCACGGAATCCAGACCCATGGTCTTGAGCTTTTGCGCAAGCAGCTTGGTCTTCGGCGCCTCGACAGACAGGTCCTCGATCACTGACAGACGGCCTTCGCGTGCCAACTGCGACAAGATCGAACAGACACCTGCACGATACATTTTCTTGTTGAGCTTTTGTGAGAAGTTCTCGTCGGGCGAGTTAGGGAAGGTGCGACCGCCTCCACGCCAGATCGGCGAGGATGACATACCGGCACGCGCACGACCCGTACCCTTTTGACGCCAAGGCTTCTTGGTGGTGTGCGCAACTTCTTCGCGATCTTTTTGCTTACGGTTTCCGCTGCGAGCGTTCGCCTGATAGGCAACCACCAACTGATGGATCAGTGCTTCGTTGTAGTCACGGCCGAAGATGGTGTCCGGCGCAGCGACGTTGGACGATGCCTGCCCTTGTGCGTTCAGGAGCTTGAGTTCCATCGCTTAGCCCCCCTTCTTTGCTTTGACTTTGACGGCCGGCAGCAGTACGACCTGTCCATTCTTGGCACCAGGAACGGCACCCTTGACTAGGATCAGCTGTCGCTCAGCGTCGACACGAGCGATCTCAAGGTTTTGCGCGGTACGAGTGACATCACCCATATGGCCAGTCATACGCTTGCCTGGAAAAACACGGCCCGGATCCTGCGCCATACCAATGGAGCCAGGCACATTGTGGGAGCGAGAGTTACCGTGAGTGGCTCGGCCTGAGCGGAAGTGATAGCGCTTGATGGTGCCGGCGTAGCCTTTACCAATAGTGACACCCTGGACGTCAACCTTTTGGCCGGCTTCGAACAAACTGACAGCGATGGTGTCACCCGGCTTAAACTCGGATGCCTTGGCAGGATCGACAGGAAATTCCTTGAGGACAGTACCCGCCTCAACGCCAGCTTTGGCCAGATGGCCTGCCTCAGCCTTGTTCACACGGGAGGCTCGGCGCTTGCCGAAAGTGACCTGGACGGCAGAGTAACCGTCGGTTTCAGGCGTTTTGATTTGTGTCACGCGGTTGTCAGAGACATCCAGAACGGTCACCGGGATCGAATCCCCGTCATCCGTAAAGATGCGCATCATGCCAACCTTGCGACCTAAAAGGCCCAGGCTCATTGTTTTCTCCATTCCCGCCTTCGATTGGGCGGGGCTGATGTTTATAAAACTGTAAGGTTGAAAGCCCTAAACAGGTCAACTTTCACCGAAGCCGGCGATTATAGCCGGTAAATCCGCGCTCCGGCAAGTACCGGAACACAGAGTTCAACGCTTGTAAATTACTGCAACTTGATTTCGACGTCGACGCCGGCCGGAAGATCCAGTTTCATGAGCGCATCCACGGTCTTTTCCGTCGGATCGACAATGTCCATCAGACGCTGGTGGGTGCGGATCTCGAACTGGTCGCGCGAGGTCTTGTTCACGTGCGGTGAGCGCAGCACGTCCCAGCGCTGCTTCCGGGTAGGCAAGGGGACCGGGCCTTTGACTATTGCGCCGGTGCGCTTTGCAGTGTCAACGATCTCGAGGGCCGACTGATCGATAAGGCGATAGTCGAATGCCTTGAGGCGAATGCGAATTTTTTGCTTTTCCATCGTGCTTCCTTAAAAGAGCGGGCCGCGGGCAGACAAGGCCCGCGACAATCTGTTCATCATCCGGGAGACCGGAGCGGCAATTACTCGATGATCTTGGCGACGACACCGGCGCCGACAGTACGACCGCCTTCGCGAATCGCAAAGCGCAGGCCCTCTTCCATCGCGATCGGGTTGATCAG
>RGFZ01000140.1 GCA_010024875.1 Oxalobacteraceae bacterium
CCAGCGCGTGGCAGTGTTTCTTGGCTCGAAACATGAGGTAGAGCGAGTAACTAGCTACCATCAATAAGGTGCCCGCCGGTGTGGCGACGTGGCCGTTGGTCGTTCGCACTGAATTTGTAGTGCTCGGGATGAATTTGCTAAACTTCATACCAAAGTAAGCATCCGGCGATTACCGTCTTGCAGCATTACCGATATTCGTGTCCAGATACTGCGATGCTGCTAGTCGGCTGATTTGCGCAGTAGCGCAGGCGAGACTTTCCAATGCTGACCATCGTCTGTGAGCAAGCTGACGGTCTTTTTATTTAGACGCATAATCCTGCCGTTTTTAATCGAACCGTCATTGGCAGTAAAGCTGACGCGATCACCTTCAGCAAACTGGGCTAATTGCAACGTGCTTTTGGCTTGCGCAAGCAGGTTTAAGCGCTCAACCACCATCCGGTTTAGGTACAGGAGATCGGCCTCGCTCATTTGACGCAGAGCTTGCACAAACAGGTCGCGATCGAGGATAGTCTGCTGGCTCATGCGTTGCGCGGTTCAAGTTTGCAGGGCTGGCCTCAGAGCGACACATTCCAAGGTAGTAGCTCGTCGACCCGATTGACCGGGTAATCGGCGATCACGCTTAATACATGACGAAGATATGTTTCCGGATTCATGCCGTTGAGCTTGACCGTACCCAGCAGACTATACATCGTGGCAGCCCGCTCACCACCCGCGTCCGACCCTAAGAACAGATAGTTCTTGCGGCCCAAGGCGACGGTGCGCAGAGCACGCTCAGCGGCATTATTATCGATCTCGATGCGGCCATCCTCCAGATACCGAGTGAGCGCCTGCCATTGATTCATGGCGTAGCCGATCGCCTCGGCTGTGACGGATTTACGCGATAGCATCGAGCGCTGCTCATTGAGCCAACGGTAGAGCGCCTCAACAATCGGTTTGGCGTGCTGCAGCCTGATTTCTCGTCTTCGTTCGGGTGGGCTGCCTCGGATACTGGCTTCGATGTTGTAGAGCTCGCCGATCTGTGCCAACACATAGGTGGTGATCGGGGTCGGTTGTATCGCGTGGATGTCGTAGAACTTGCGTCGGGCATGCGCCCAACAGGCAGCCTCAAGGACTCGACCCGATGCGTAAATCGGGTGGTAGCCGGCATACGCATCGGCTTGCAGTACGCCTTCGTAATCCTTCAGATGCGCTTGGGGATGGATGCCCTTACGATCCGCAGAGTACCTAAACCAGACCGCAGGCGCTGCGGTATCGCCTGCAGGTCGATCGTCTCGGGTGTAGACCCAGAGTCGGCCCTGTTTGGTCTTTCCGTTACCGGGCGCAAGCACCCCGATGGGGGTGTCATCCGCATGGAGTTTCGCTGCAGAGAACACGTAACGCTCCAGCGCATTCATCAATGGCCGTAGCAGCTGGTGGGCACCACCCACCACATCGCCGACCGTGCTTTCGCTCAACTCGATGCCCTCGCGCGCCGCTTGCTGGCACTGGCGGTAGATCGGCATATGGTCCATGTACTTGGACACAATCACGTGGCTAATCAATCCGGGACCAAAGTAGCTGCGTGCAATCGGACGGCTCGGCGCTGGCGCTTGCGCCATGCGATCGCAGCAAGAGCAGGTCATGCGTGGACGCACATGCCGAACGACTCGATAGCTTGCCGGAATGTACTCAAGGATTTCGCTGATGTCCTCGCCAAGCACTTTCCAATCGCCACCACAGTCGGGGCAAGCCGCCTGAGCGGGCCGATGCGTATGAATATCGCGTGGCAGGTGCTCAGGCAATAGACGACGCTTAGGCGCGCTGCGCTCAAGTGGCTCGATGAACTCGGCAACATCAACTACCGGTCGCTTCAGGCCTTGGCTAATGTGCAGCTCTTCGAGTTCAAGCTCAAGCTGTTCAATCTGAATGCTCAGCTTCTCAGACTTCTGTCCAAAGACCATGCGCTTGAGCTTTGCGATGAGTAAGCTCAGGCGTTTTATTTCTTCGCTGTCGCTGATCTTGCTTAATCGTAGCGCCGCATTCTCTTTTTTAAATGCGTCGCGCTCTATGGTGAGCGCGACATTTGCAGCACACTGCGCCGACAACATCGCCTGTAATTCAGCGACCGTTGTTGGGAGTGGCGGGTTTATTTGCATAGGCGATAGTTTATCAAACGTATCCCATGCATTCAATTTATTCTGCATCGAATGCCAATGACTGAGCGTCTCTCAAATGATTCGCTCACGTGACTTACGGCATCCAAAAAAATATCAAACCTGTGTTGGTTTATGAGTGCGAATGAGACGTCGCCAATCAATCCCTTCGAGCAGCATAGAAAGCTGTGCCGCGGTTAAATACACTGATCCACTTGCAGCCTCCGGCCACACGAAGTAACCTTGCTCGAGCCGTTTGGCAAACATGCACATGCCGTCACCACTCCACCATAGCACTTTGATTCGATCACCTTTGCGACCCCGGAAGAGGAACACATGCCCACTGAATGGATCAACTGCAAGCGTATGCTGCACTTGCGCAGCCAACCCATCAAAGCCCCGGCGCATATCCGTCACGCCGGCCACCAGCCAGATGCGGGTGCCGGTGGGTAGTGCAATCATGTACGCAGCGCCGCGAGTACCGTCTTGAGCGTGGAAGGGTCGACGTCACTTGGTAGTGTGATCACCAGCTCACCACATTGAATCGACAAGCACTGCTTGGCCGTAACCGGCGCGCGCTCGGTCGCCGACGTAGTGCTCAACGCCACGGGAATCAGCGCCACCCCCTGATGACCCACCGGCCCGAGCAAGCCGCTACGATAATGCCAGCGCCAGGTATGCAGTAGATTGCCATTGAGCTCATGTGCACGCGCCACTTGGGCGGCCGACACACCGGGCTGTAGCGATTGTTCGACCACCTGCCGCTTGAACTCCCGGCTATAGCGCCGGCGGCGCGGTTGAACACCATCCTCACCAACCGCTAAAAGTGCATCACTCATCTATACGCGCCCATTTAAAAATACGTGGGCACGTAGACTCGCAGATCTCTTTAACCTGCGCTAGACGGTGGTTACCGGA
>RGFZ01000015.1 GCA_010024875.1 Oxalobacteraceae bacterium
CTCGGCACGCGCTGATACCCTCCACTGACGGGTTTGGTCAGCTCAAACAGGGCTTCGATTTCCGGAGCACTACTGTCGGTTACCTGCGCGAGCTGGCGCATCAGCTGCAAACGCAAAGCGGATACCGGCATCGCCTGAATCAAGGGCTTTGCATCGAATTGCGCGCGTGCTCTCCCCTCGGCTGTCGACAAATCTTTACCTTCGATGACCTCAGCGATCAGAAATTGCGACAAGGGCACTGCATCGAGTACGAGTTTTTCGAATCCTTCATAACCATATTCGCGAATGTAACTGTCGGGATCGTGCTCTGCCGGCAGGAACAAAAATTTCAGCGCACGATTGTCTGATGCATGCGGAAGACACGCCTCCAGCGCGCGCCGCGCCGCGCGTCGGCCAGCGGCATCGCCATCGAAACTGAAGATCACTTGATCCGTCTGTCGCAGCAGTTTTTGCACGTGCGTTGGTGTGCAGGCAGTACCCAGTGTGGCAACGGCCTGTTCGAAACCGAACTGCGCAAGCGCGACCACATCCATGTAGCCTTCGGTGACTAGCACATAGCCCTTATCACGTATCGCCTGTCTTGCTTCGAATAGGCCGTAAAGCTCGTTACCTTTCTGGAACAGCGGCGTCTCAGGAGAATTAAGGTACTTCGGCTCACCCGCGCCGAGCACGCGCCCGCCAAATCCGATGACCTGCCCTTTGGTATTCCGGATCGGGAACATGATGCGGTCGCGGAAGCGGTCATAGCGCTTGCGTGAAGTGCCCTCTTCGTCGGCGCGATCGATCACGAGACCCGCCTCGACCAGCGCTTCATTGTCGTAATCTGTGAATACCTGTTTCAGGCTCTCCCAGCCATCGGGTGCATAACCAATCCAGAATTTCGCGGCGATCTCACCGGTGAGCCCGCGTCCTTTCAGGTAATCGATCGCATTGCGCGCGCCGCGCAATTGCTGACGATAGAAATCGCAAGACAAGTTCATCGCCTCGGATAATGCAAGGCTTTTTGCCTGCTGCTCGGCACGCTGCGCGGGCGGCAAGCGATCCTCCTGCTCTGGCACGATCATACCCACGCTCTGTGCGAGATCTTTCACCGCCTCGACAAAACCCATTGCGGAGTATTCCATCAGGAAACCGATGGCCGTGCCATGCGCGCCGCAACCGAAGCAGTGATAAAACTGCTTGGTCGGGCTAACGGTAAAGCTGGGAGATTTCTCGTTATGAAAGGGGCACAGGCCGCTGAAATTCGCGCCACCCTTTTTGAGCTGCACATAGCGGCCCACCACATCGACAATGTCGATACGGTTTAGCAGATCCTGAATGAAACTCTGCGGGATCATGCGGCCGCCTGCAGTGAATGATTTTTGATGAAATGATTACTTGCTGAGTGCGGCTTTCACCATCGCCGAAACGGCGGTCATGTCAGCACGTCCGGCAAGCTTGGGTTTGAGCACGCCCATTACCTTGCCCATATCCTGAGGACCGGACGCACCCACCGCAGCAACAGCCGACGTGACCTCAGCCTGTACTTCCGCCTCGCTCATTTGCGCTGGCATGTAGGCATTCAGTACGACGAGTTCGGCTTTTTCAATATCGGCGAGGTCCTGACGACCGCCGGCCTCAAACTGGCTGATCGAATCCTTGCGCTGCTTGATCATTTTTTCGATTACCGACAGCACTTGATCGTCGTTGAGATCGATGCGCTCATCGACCTCTTTCTGCTTGATGGCGGCATTGATCAGACGAATCGTCGCCAGACGCCCGCTGTCTTTTGCACGCATCGCTGTCTTCATATCTTCGCTGATTTTTTCTTTGAGGCTCATGGGATCTCCTTGCGCAACCATGAAAGTTCACGGCCGCATAAAAACGCCAAAACCCGCTGCGGACTTCCCGGAGCGGGTTTACGATGTTCGACGCCTCGCCAGAGCGAGGCGCGCAATCAGTAGAGCTTCTTTGGCAGCTGCTGGCTGCGGATGCGCTTGTAGTGGCGCTTCACGGCAGCGGCGAGCTTGCGCTTGCGTTCGGAAGTCGGTTTCTCGTAGAACTCGCGTGCGCGGAGTTCGGTCAGTAGGCCGGTTTTCTCGATGCTGCGCTTGAAGCGGCGCAGGGCGACTTCGAAGGGCTCGTTTTCTTTAACGCGAACAGTGGTCATGAATTGATCAAAATACATTGGTTTTTACAGAGCTCGCGATTATAACAGCCCACCTGCCCGAGCGAAAGCCCGTTCTGAAAATCCTTTTTCAGATCAGAAACGATGTCAAATAGGCAGCAAATGTCCGATAAAACAATCAAACGGATAATCCCGCCGCGACCCCTGACGCCCAAGCCCACTGGAAATTGTAGCCCCCCAGCCAGCCGGTCACATCCACCGCTTCCCCCACAAAATGCAGACCCGGCAAGGCTTTGACAGACATATCCTGCTGCGACAAAGCCCGGGTATCGACCCCGCCCAGTGTCACCTCGGCCTTGCGATAGCCTTCCGAGCCGTTCGGTCGTATCCGCCAGCCGTTCAGCGACTCGCCCAGCCTGCGCAGGATTTTGTCCGGCAAATCCGGCACCCGGGTATCGGGCTTCAGGTCGTGCGCCAACAACCAAGCCTCACTGAGCCGCGACGGCAGATACTGCGACAGCCAGTTGGCAAGGGTGCGGCGAATCTCGCGTTTGCCCTCGGTCAGCGCGGCTGCCACATCCAGGCCGGGCAGTAAGTTAAGCGACATATCAGCCCCCTCGCGCCAGTAGCTCGATATCTGCAGCACCGCAGGTCCGGACAAGCCGCGATGCGTAAACAGCAAATCCTCGCGGAACTGGCCGCGCCATTTTTTTTCGCCGGTTTCGATATCGATTTCCAGTGAAATGCCGGCCATCGGCACAAACGGCGTCCAGGTGGCCTCATCAAAGGTCAGCGGCACGAGGCCGGGACGCGTTTCAATGACTGGCACATCGAACTGCTTTGCGATTCTGAACGCAAAATCCGTGGCACCGATCTTCGGTATTGACAAACCACCGGTTGCGATCACCAGCTTGTCGACGGTGATGTCGCCTGTTGTGGTGCTCAGCCTGAATGACTGGCCTTCACGCGCAATGGATTTGACCGTTGCCGGCATCCGCCACTGCACCTGCCCTACTCCGCATTCAGCCTTGAGCATTTGAATGATGTCGTCCGCCGAACGATCACAAAACAGCTGCCCCTTGTGTTTCTCGTGAAAAGGAATACGGTAGCGCTTGACCAGCGCAATGAAATCCTGCGATGTATAACGCGACAATGCGCTGCGGCAGAAATGTGGATTCTGCGACAGATAATTTTGTGGCCCTGCATCGGCATTCGTGAAATTGCAGCGCCCACCGCCCGAGATGCGGATTTTTTCTGCCAGCTTGTCGGCGTGATCAATCAGCACTACCCGCCGGCCACGCTGCCCCGCGACCGATGCGCACATCATGCCGGCGGCGCCCGCGCCAATTACCGCTACATCAAAGGGATCGCTCATGTGCGCTCGCGCATCTGGCGCGCCACCTGTACACACTGCCTGACTTGCTCGGCGATCGGCTCGGGCACCGGCTGTTGACCCTCCAGCGCCTGAAGGACCCATTCGGCAGTGGTCTTCGCATCGCTGGCTTCAGGCAAAGGCGGCGACTCATCGACGGGTGCCTGCTTCTCGATCAGCACCTGCGCCTGATTGTCATGGAACCAGGTAACCGCCTGTGCGCGCTTGGCGTTCGCCACCGTTTCGCCTTCGGTGCCTCGCATTAGGAACACATCGCCCCGCGCAGCCGGTGCCCCTGTTGAAAAATACTCGGTCAGCATGGCCAGATATTCCGGGTGCGTATACGACACCAATCGCAGCGCTGGCTGCGCGAAGGGTTGCATGATTTTTACCAGCGTGTGCGTCGAATTACGCAAGCCGAGAACGTGGCGCAGCGCCAGCAAGCGATGCAGTTGGGGCGCGAGTACGGCGATCGGCATGAACACCGGAAGTTGTCGGGCGAATTCTGCAGATACCACCGCAGGATCATGAACCGGCGCGACGCCCATCTCAGCGAGTATTTCCGCCGTGGTCACGCGCCCGGGATCAGTCAGCACGCCGTGGATGAATACCGGGACACCTTCTCGCGCCAGCAGGCAAGCCAACAAAGGCGTAAGGTTGGGCATCTGACGTGAGCCGTTGTAACTGGGGATGACGACTGGCGCATATCCAGAGGATGGCGCTTGCAGAGGTGCGAAGGAGGCTTCTGCCGCATCCAGAAAACCACCGATCTCATTCACGGATTCACCCTTGATGCGCATGCCAATCAACAAAGCGCCGAGCTCCAGGTCGGATACCCGGTCTTCCAGCATGGCAGCGTAAAGGGTGCGCGCATCGTCGCGGGAAAGATCTCGAGCACCTTTCTTGCCACGACCAATCTCGCGGATGAAAGGCGCGGCGCGGAATGTGTCAGGGATATCCTTGGTCATTCCTGAAGGGTACTACGAGCCGCGCGGCGAGCGCAGGAATGAATCGATGAATGGGAGATTGCCATCGCCCGATCTGGCCGTTGGCGTAAAAAAATCACGTCCAGGCGGCAGAAGCTGATATCTTTCGGGCACTTCCGACTCGACACCCATCATGTCACTGCAAGTCTGCGCGTTTTATTGCACCGATACCGGCAGGCGCCACCGTAATGAAGACGCTGTCGGACTGTTTTTGCCGAACGGGCCCGAGCTATCCACCAAGGGAATGATAGCGGCTATTGCCGATGGCGTATCTGGCAGCGCCGATGGACGCGAAGCCGCCGAATACTCCGTACGCGCTTTGCTATCGGATGATGGAGTGAAGGCATCAGACGGCGCGGCAGTTATCCCAGCGCTTGACGAGGCTTTCCAGACGATCCATCGTTCGCTCAGGCAGCGCAACTCATCACACGCCGAATCGGTTGGCATGGCTACCACGCTGACTGCGCTGGTGGTGCGAGGAAATGCCTTTTATTTCTGCCATGTCGGCGATACGCGCCTTTACCGACTTCGCGACGATGACCTTGAATTGCTTACCACCGACCATGTGGCAGACAGCGACACGCATAAACACGTACTCACGCGCGCGATCGGCCTGGACTCCGCTATCGCCGTTGATCACGGCACCGGTGAGCTCGACAGCGGCGACATCTTCTTGCTCGCAACCGACGGCGTATGGGCGTCGCTGCCAGAGCATGAACTCAGCTGGCATCTGTCTGAACTAGTGGACGACAGGCGAAGTGCCGAGGGTACGGCCAAGTTACTTATCGATGCCGCATTGGCCGCCGGATCGACGGACAATCTGTCGGCGCTGGTCGTGCGCGTTGATCACTTGCCATAGACCGTAGATGTACTGATACGCTTTGCCGGTACTACGCCGAGCACCACTCAAACTGGTGCAAGCCGCTATGGCGGACGGTTTGCCTCAGCTTTTCACTTACAATAGGCTGAGATCCGCAGTGCGCCACCCTCCTGACTATCCCCATGATCGTACTCGGCGTCGAGTCCTCCTGCGACGAAACTGGTCTTGCGCTATACGACACTGAGCGCGGATTGCTGTCGCATGCACTGCACTCACAAGTCGCGATGCATGAAGAATATGGGGGCGTGGTGCCTGAGCTGGCGTCGCGCGACCATGTGCGCCGTGCGATACCTTTGCTGGAGCAGGTGCTGGCGGACAGTGGCATTGATATCGCCTCTATCGATGCCGTCGCCTACACGCAAGGACCCGGGTTAGCTGGCGCATTGCTGGTCGGCGCATCGGTAGCGAATGGGCTGGCACTGGCTCTGGAAAAACCTGTATTGGGTGTTCATCACCTTGAAGGACATCTACTCTCACCACTGCTGTCATCCAGGTCACCGGTATTCCCATTTATTGCGCTGCTGGTATCAGGGGGTCATACCCAGTTGATGCGCGTCGATGGTGTCGGCGCGTACACGCTACTTGGCGAAACGCTCGATGATGCCGCCGGTGAGGCGTTTGACAAATCAGCCAAACTGCTCGGACTTGGTTACCCTGGCGGGCCAGCGATCTCGCGACTGGCTGAGGTTGGTGATCCGGGCGTGTATCAGCTTCCGCGCCCGATGCTGCATTCAAAAAATCTGGATTTCAGTTTTTCGGGATTGAAAACCGCTGTGCTCACGCTGGTGAAAAATCATCAGACTAATCTCTGCGAGCAAGACAAAGCTCATATCGCGCGTGCGTTTGTTGATGCCATCGTTGAAGTACTGGTTGCGAAATGTCTCGCGGCATTGAAACAGACGCGCATGACTCGGCTAGTGATTGCTGGCGGAGTCGGCGCAAACACGCAACTGCGCGCTGCGCTGAACGACGCAGCAAAGAACAAGGGCTTCGAGGTGTTTTATCCGGAACTAGCCCTGTGCACGGACAATGGCGCAATGATCGCGTTCGCAGGCGCCATGCGGCTACAACGCGACCCGAGTGCCGCACGTTATGACTATGGGTTCAATGTCCGGCCACGCTGGCCTCTGGATGAGTTGCTTCCCGTTGAGTGATAGCCGACAAATCTTTGCTCAACGAGTCTCTTGATGCTCTTTTGCGGAAGGCTGCTCGTCAGCCGGTGCCTGCGCTTCACTGTCTTTCTTTTGCCCGATGCGAGTCTCTTTGCCCGCCAGCAGATTCGCGATATTGCCTCGATGACGGTAGATCAGCAGTAGGCTCATCACTATGATGGCGAATAGCTCAGGATTCATACCAAAGAACATCCAGTAGTACACCGGCGCAAAGATCGCTGAAATGATGGCTGACAGCGATGAATAACGGGTTGCCCGCGCCATGATCAGCCAGGTACACAACGTCGCCACACCCACCACCGAGTGAATGCCGAACAGCACGCCGAGTGCCGTAGCCACGCCTTTACCACCCTCGAAGCCGTGATACACAGGCCATAGATGTCCGGCGAATACAGCCAGCGCTACCAGCGCAATACCTGTCGTACCCAGCCCTAGCTGCTCATTGAACAGCACGGCCAGCCCAACCGCGACCCATCCTTTGGCGCAATCGCCAAGCAGTGTCAGCAACGCAGCGATCACATGGCCCGAGCGCAGTACGTTAGTTGCCCCCGGGTTACCGGAGCCATAGCTGCGTGGATCGTCAAGACGAAACAAGCGGCTGAAGACGATGGCAAAAGAAATTGAGCCTAACAAGTAGGCAGCGATGGCAGACAGAGCGATATTCATTGTTTCTCCAGCACGCGTGAAGGCGCCATTATGCAATACCACTTGAATCAGGCTGGGGAAACGAGGAATAGATCCCGCTTACCTGGTCATCCCCTCGGATGATGCTGCGCATGAATGTTTTTTAATCTCTCGCGCGCGACATGCGTGTAGATTTGCGTGGTCGAGATATCCGCATGTCCTAACAATAGCTGCACTACACGAAGATCAGCGCCATGATTCAGCAGATGCGTGGCGAATGCGTGTCTGAGGGTATGCGGTGACAGTGGCGCGGTGACACCCGCCTTGAATGCGTATTTTTTTATCAGCGTCCAGAACATCTGCCGAGTCATTGGCCCACCCAGTCCTGTCACGAATAAGGCATCATCGATCTTGCCATTCAAGATCACAGGACGCCCCTCTTTCAGGTAGCGCTCTATCCATACTCGCGCTTCTTCTCCGAATGGCACCAGCCGAGTTTTGCTGCCTTTACCGGTCACGCGCAGCACGCCTTCGTTCATCCCAACTTCTATCGTCTTCAGCAGCACGAGTTCAGAGACACGCAAGCCACTGGCGTACATCAGCTCCAGCATCGTACGGTCGCGCAGACCGAGTGCCGTGTTGACCTCCGGTGCGGACAGCAGCGATTCGACATTCGCCTCCGACAAGGTCTTTGGAAACCGCGGCGGCTGTTTGGCGGAACGCAGCTTCAGGCAAGGATCCACACGGATGCGCTGGTTACGCATCGCATGTTGATAGAAGCGCTTCAATACGGCCAGCCGGCGATTGGAAGAACTCGCCTTGCTGGTCGCGTGCCTGAACGCGAAATACGCATTGAGGTCAATTTCAGTGACGTCATACAGCGTTTTATGGTGCTGCTGATGCAGCCACTCCGCAAACAGCAACAGATCCCGCTTGTAAGCATCGAGCGTGTTCTTTGACAAGCCGTCTTCCAGCCACAGCGCATCGCAGAATTCATCGACGATGCCCTGGCCGGGACGCTCTCGCGCTTCCATAACGATAGCCATCAGAATCCCGGCACCTGCTCATGCTGCAGCAGCCAGCGCTTGACGCCCTGATGAAAACCGCCATCATGCTTTGCAAAACCGCCGATACCGCCGGTCGCGGTCACGCGGTGGCAGGGGATCACGAGGGGATACCAGTTCGCGCCGCACGCTTGTCCCACCGCGCGTGGCGCGGATCCAATGCGGCGCGCGACGTCGGCATAAGTCAGCACTTTTCCACGCGGAATACTATTGATGATTTTCCAGACCTTGCGCTGATGATCGGTGCCTACGGTAGGCAGATCAAGCTTGAATTCGTAGTCCGGGTCTTTCAGATACGCTGCAACTTGTTTGTAGATTTTTTTAGTCAGTGTATCGGCCGCTGGCTTGGCCTGGTACTCAGGCGGCAGATACACCAGTTCACGCAATTGCCCGTGATCGATACGGATGCCAATGCCGCCAAACGGCGCAGGTACGATGGCATTGAAAAAGTCTGCGCCAGCTTTATTCATCGGAATTCCCATGCGAAGACATGCGACGTTTTTCGGGGCGGGCCGTCACCCACCAAACAGCAGACGTGGCAGCCACAGCGATACCTGCGGCACATAAGTAATAACAATCAGGAAACCGACCATCGTCAGCAGCCAGGGGATCACCGCAATCGTCAGTTCGGTAATGCCCATCTTGGTAATGCCTGAAGCCACATACAGGTTGAGTCCAACCGGCGGATGGCACATGCCAATCTCCATGTTGACCACCATAATGATGCCGAAGTGGACTGGATCAATGCCCAGCGCGGTTGCCACAGGAAACAGGATGGGCGCCATGATCAACACAATCGACGAGGGCTCCATGACATTACCCGCCAGCAGCAGCAAGAGATTCACGACGAGCAGGAAACTCACCTGACCCAGCCCTTTGTCCATGATCCAGCCCGCCATCGCCTGCGGTATACCTTCACTGGTCATCAGGAAGGAAAACAGCACAGCATTGGTGATGATGTAGAGCAGCATCGCAGACATTGCCGCTGAATCCAACAGCACCTTGCCCACTTGCGGTAATCGCAAATCTCGATAGACAAAGACTGCAATCAGGAATGCGTACACAGCGGACATTGCGGCAGCCTCGGTCGGCGTGAAGATGCCAGTATAGATACCGCCCATCACCACCACGATCAGCAGCAAACCCCAGACACTGTCGCGAAACGCGCGCCAGCGCCCTGCCCAGCTGACTCGCTCCATCCTTGGATAGGCATGCTTTCGTGCCAGCGCCCAAGTCGTCAGGCCAAGCAGGAAAGCGAGCATCAAGCCCGGCACCACGCCGGCCATGAACAACTTTCCGACCGAAGTATTGGTTGATACCGAATACATCACCATGACGATCGATGGCGGTATCAGAATGCCCAGGGCGCCCGAGGTGGTGATCACGCCTGCGCCAAAAGACTTCGGATAGCCTTGCTTCACCATTGCGGGCAGCAGGATAGAACCAATCGCCACCACCGTCGCGGGCGAAGAACCCGACACTGCCGCAAACAACGCACACGCGAGTACCCCGGCCAATGCCAGACCGCCGTGCCAGTGACCGACCATCGACGTTGCAAAATGAATCATCCGCCGCGCGACTCCGCCATGCGTAAGGAAATTCCCGGCAAGGATGAAAAACGGGATCGCCATGATCTCGAACTTTTCGATGCCGGTGAAGAGCTTCAAGGCGACGGCCTGTACCGGTACTTCGGTCATCGTGAACAGGAAAGTCAGTACCGTGAGTCCGAGCGCGATCGAGATCGGCATCCCGGTCAGCATCAGGGCGATCAGCAGTGCAAAGATGAACATCGAGTTCATTGACGGCCCTCCGCTGCATCTTCCGTCAGTCCTTCGACATGCGCGTGATCGTGCACGGGCAATTCACCACCGCGCGAGAAATTCCATGCCACTTGCAAGAAACGGAAACACATCAGTGCCGAGCCCAGTGGTATCGCAAGATAGACCACCCAGATCGGCAATTCCAATACCTCGGAGGTACTGGAGGTATCCGACAGTTCATAGACAAAATCAGCACCCAGCACGGCGATGACCCCGGTGAACACCGCACCGGCGAGTAGACCGAAAAAAATGAATTTTCGCTGGTGCGGTGCGGACAACCGGTTGACCAATACATCGACACCCACATGAATCCCGGTTCGTACACCATAGGCCGCGCCAAACTTGGCCATCCAGACAAACATATAGATGGTCAGCTCCTGCGCCCAGCTGGTGTTCATGCGCAGCAACCAGTCCTGCACGACAGGTATTGGCAAGCCCGATGCATAACGATGGATAACCGCAATGAAAATCACCACAGTTGCCACACCCATCAGCAGCGCGATCAGCCATTCTTCGAGGTGGTCGAGTAGTTTCATTATCTGGACGCGGGCGCCTGAAAGTGAGTACCGGGCTTACTTGCCCGATGCCGCTCTGACTGCTGCAGCAATCAGGTCTTTGCCGATTCTGTCTTCCACCGTCTTGTGCACGGGCAGCAAGGTCTTGCGCCACTCGGCTTTCTCAGCCTCGGTGGGCTGATAGACGGTGGTCTTGCCAGATTTCTTAATCGCTTCCAACGCAGCCTCGTTCTCTTGTTGAGCGATCTGGTTCGCGTACGCTGTCGCCTGCTTCATCGCACCTTCGAGCTGGGTACGAACATCTGGGGGCAACTTGTCCCAGAATTTCTTGTTCACGATGACCGCGTAACCGATGTAGCCGTGATTGGTGACGGTCAGGTGCTTCTGCACCTCATGCATCTTCTGGGTGTAGAGGTTCGAGGGCACGTTCTCGACACCATCGACCACGCCAGTCTGCAGCGCCTGATAGACCTCCGAGAAGGCCATCACCTGCGGATTGGCGCCTAGCGCGCGCATCTGCTCGTCGAGTACCTTGGATGCCTGTATCCGCAGCTTCAGGCCTTTCATGTCGGTCGGCACATGCATCGGCCGATTCGATGCCATTACCTTGAAACCATTGTCCCAGTATGCCAAGCCAGTGAGCCCCTTGCCTTCGAGCTTCTTGAACAAATCGTTGCCGATCTGGCCATTGGTGACTCGCTCGAGCGATGTGCGATCCGAGAAAAGATAGGGCAGATCGAACAGCTCGAACTCTTTCACACCCAGCGGGCCGAACTTGGCCATTGATGGCGCGAGCATCTGTACCGCGCCTAGCTGCAGCGCCTCCAATTCTTCTTTGTCTTTGTAGAGCGTGCTGTTCGGGTAAACCTCGATCTTCACCTTGCCCTTGGTCGCTACCTCAGCGAGTTCCTTGAATTTGTCGGCCGCCTTGCCTTTGGGCGTGTCCTTGGCGACCACGTGGCTGAATTTGATGACGATGGGCGACTGAGCTGCAGCTTCAGTCATTAACGCTGGCAGCAACATCAACGCAGCCAGAAGGGCGGAACGGATCATGCGGGTCTCCGGGGGATCAGGGAATATCGTTATTATCGTCTCGTCGCGTATTGTCACCGCTCGGCGAGGGGTTGACAACCGGCTAGAGGCGCACGAATGACGTACTATCCGGATCGCGCCATGAACACCATCACCCTGCTTCTACCCGATTTCCTGCTGATCCTGATCGGCCATGTCCTTATCCGTATTACGAACTGGGGACAGAGCTTCTGGACGGGGCTGGAAAAACTGGTTTACTTCGTTCTGTTTCCCGCGCTGCTGTTTGTCTCGACCTCGCGCACGACACTAGATTTTCAGGCCACGGGTCAGCTGCTGCAGTTGGCGCTGATCGTGGTCGGCAGCGGCATCCTGCTGGGTTGGCTGGCCAAACCACTGTTCAGGCCGGGACCCATGATTTTTGAATCCGGCGTGCAGACGGCCTTTCGCTTCAACTCCTATATTGGTCTGGCGCTTGCCTATCGTCTAGGTGGCGAGGCCGGGACTTCACTGATGGCTCTGATCATCGGCTTTGCCGTGCCGGTCGTGAACATGGCGGCCGTGCATGCGCTGGCTCATCGCAACAAGGCATCCTTGCTGACCGAAATGGCGAAGAACCCGCTGCTGCTGGCCACTGCGGGCGGCACGCTGTTCAATCTGCTGGGGGGCGTGCTGCCAGAGGTGGCGGCCAGCACGCTCTTGCGCATGGGCGGTGCATCGGTCGCGCTGGGATTGCTGATGGTGGGTGCCGGACTGAAGCTGGAAGGCTTGCATGAGGCACGCGGCATCAGCGCGTATTTCACAGGCATCAAGCTGCTGGTGCTACCAGCGCTCTCGCTGATGCTGACCAACCACTTCGCGCTGCCGCCACTACAAAAGCAGATCGCGATCATGTTTGCGGCACTGCCAACGGCTTCGAGCGCTTACGTGCTCGCGACCCGCATGGGAGGCCATGGGCCGCTGGTGGCTTTTTTAATCACGGCCAGCACGCTGCTGTCCATCATCATGCTACCGATCTGGCTGTTACTGGCTGGCTGAGGCCGCCGCATGTTTTTCCAGCGCCCAGCGCACATGCTCTCGCACCAGCGATGAGGAGTGATCGGCGCGGGCGCGCAGTGCCAGAACAATCGTCTCATCACCAGCGCAGTCGGCTGCGGTATTACCGAGTGCCACGGCGATGTTGCGTAGCCATCGCTCATGACCGATGCGGCGTATCGCGCTGCCTTCCAGACGCTGATGGAACTCTTCCTCAGTCCAGGCGAACAGCTGCACCAGGGTGGAGCGATCCAGCGCATTGCGGGAATCAAAGTCGGGCAGCACACTGCGCTGCGCGAATTTGTTCCACGGACAGACCAGCTGACAATCATCACATCCGAGAATGCGGTTACCCATCAGCGGGCGCAACTCAACAGGAATACTCTCTTTCAGCTCTATCGTGAGGTATGAGATACAGCGACGCGCATCCAGCCGATAGGGTCCCACGATGGCACCTGTTGGACACAGATCGATGCAGGCGCTGCACTCGCCGCAGTGCGCGGACAGGGGTTCGTCGGTGGGCAGTGGCAAGTCAGTAAAGATCTCACCAAGAAAGAACATCGATCCGGCATCGCGGCTCAGCAGCAGGGTGTGCTTGCCGCGCCATCCAAGACCTGCTCGCTGCGCGATCTCGACTTCCATCACCGGCGCAGAATCCGTAAACACGCGATAACCGAAGGGGCCGATTTCTGCGGTGATTTTTTCGGCGAGCTGTTGCAATCGCGAGCGCAGCACCTTGTGATAGTCCCGACCACGCGCATAGACCGACACCACAGCCTCGCGCGGATCGGCCTGCCGCTGGAATTCACGCTCGCGCCAGTGTTCTTCATCGTTATCGCGAGGCAGATAATCCATCCGGGCACTAATCACCCGCAGCGTACCCGGCACCAATTCTGCGGGGCGCGCACGTTTGGCGCCATGCGCTGCCATATAATCCATCTGCCCGTGATAGCCCGCCTTTAACCATGCCGCCAGCCGATGCTCGGCATCACCCAGATCGGCATCGGTGATTCTGATCTCTGCAAAACCCAGCGCGGTAGCCCACCCGGCAATGGATGATCTGAGCGAAGCCAGCGATTGCGCATGGGTGTTGTGTGGGATATCGGACACGGCAAAAAACGGACAGGACTGACAAGCAAAAAGACGAATTCAGATGCAGCACTGGAGAGAATACCTGAAGGATGAAGAGGGCACGCAAGCGCTTGGGGCATCGCTGGCGCGTGTACTGACGCCGGGACTGTCGCTCCATCTGCGCGGCGACCTGGGCGCGGGCAAGACCAGCCTGACGCGCGCGATGTTGCATGCCGCCGGTCATCCGGGTCGGGTGAAGAGCCCGACCTATACGCTGGCCGAGCCCTATTCGATTACGCTCAGCGGCCAGACGGTGGAGTTCATGCATTTCGACCTGTACCGGATGGGCAGCCCGGAAGAATTCATCGACGCCGGCTTTCGCGAGCATTTCGGTGCGGACAAGGTCTGTGTAGTCGAGTGGCCAGAGCAGGCCGAGGGATTGCTTCCACCTGCGGATATTGATGTTTTTCTCTGTATCGAAGGCAACGGCCGTGGGGTAGAATTGCGCGCGAATACTGCTCTGGGCGCTTCATGTCTCGAAAAACTGCACTTCAGCCCGAATCTGTAAAAGCTCTCTCGCGCCGTACCGTGCTCAAGGCCGGCGCCACTCTCCTGCTGTCACTGATCGCCCACGGAGCCGCGCGCGCGGCGCAGATTGTCGCTGTGCGCGTCTGGCCCGCGGCCGATTACACCCGCGTCACGCTTGAAAACGACAGCAAGCTCAAGGCCACGCATTTCATGGTCAAGGACCCGCACCGCTTGGTGGTGGAAATCGAGGGACTCGACCTGGACGCCAAGCTGAAAAGTCTGGTCGCAAAGATTCAGTCCAATGATCCTTATATTGCGCAGGTGCGTGTGGGGCAGAATCGCCCCGGCGTGGTCCGGCTGGTATTCGACCTGAAAGAAGAAGTGCAGCCTCAGGTGTTCACGCTAGAGCCCGTCGGCGAATACAGGCACAGGCTGATCTTTGATCTCTATCCACTGACAGCTCCTGATCCCATCGCAGAGTTGCTGAAAAGTGGCAAGCTTACCCCCCTGCCCATGGAAAAATCACCGGACACCGCCATGGGACCATCCATCGATGGCGATGAACAGACGCAGAAATTCAATCGGCTGGTGACGATCGCGCTCGACCCCGGACATGGCGGCGAAGATCCCGGCGCAATCGGGCGCGGCGGCAGTCAGGAAAAAAACGTCGTGCTATCGATCGCCAAGCGCCTGAAAGCCAAGCTCGAGCAGCAGCCGAATGTCCGTGTGATGCTGACCCGGGATGCCGATTACTTCGTGCCGCTGCAAGTACGGGTGCAGAAAGCGCGCCGCGTTCAAGCCGACCTGTTCGTATCTATTCATGCCGATGCCTTTGTCGAGCCGACCGCACGAGGCTCATCCGTGTTCGCGCTGTCAGAAAAAGGTGCCAGTTCGACAGCCGCGCGCTGGCTGGCGAACAAAGAAAACGAAGCTGATCTGATCGGTGGCATCAATATTCGCAGCAAAAATCAGCAGCTCGCCAGCGTGCTCCTTGATCTGTCCACCACGGCACAGATCAATGACAGCCTGAAACTGGCGAAATCCGTACTGGGAGAGATCGGCACCATCAATCGTCTACACAAGGCACAGGTGGAGCAGGCAGGCTTTGCGGTGCTGAAGGCACCCGACATTCCCAGTATTCTGGTCGAGACAGCGTTCATCTCAAACCCGGAAGAAGAAGCCAAACTCACTGACGAGAATTATCAGGAGCAGATGGCCGAGGCGCTAAAGCGGGGGATACGAAAATACATCACGAAGCATCCAAGCCTGAAGCATCACAAGATGACTTGACCTTATGGTTTAAACCCAAGTCACTGGATCCCGACAAACGCTGGGATCCGTGTTTACTCCGGCACAGACCCACGCGTGCCCGAACTTCAGTGGTCCTCTGTTCGTCTACCCATCTGCTTCACGAACCGTATACCTGCTGCCAGTACGACCGGCACTACCGCCGCTGCCAGTCCGATCAGTACGATCGTGTTCAAATGATCGCGTATGATCGGAATGTTACCGAAGAAGTAGCCTGCGGCGACCAGCACCAGCACCCACAGCAGCGCACCCGCCACGTTGTAAGCCTGAAAGCGTGCATGGCTCATGCCTGAGATGCCCGCAACGAAAGGAGCAAAGGTCCTCACCACCGGCAGCCAGCGTGCAAGCACAATGGTCTTGCCGCCATGCGTCTCGAAAAATGCATGCGTCTTTTCGAGTGCGTTGCGATCCAGCCAGCGATAATTACGCGTGTATGCCTTCTGCCCTATTGCACGCCCGACAAAATAGTTAACGGTATTCCCAGTCACTGCGGCAACGATCAGCAGGAAGGACAGCAAGGGCGCATTCATGGCACCCGTCGCGCAAAACGCACCGCCCATGAACAGCAGCGTGTCACCCGGAAGGAAAGGAAAGATCACCAGACCCGTTTCGGCAAACACAATACCAAACAGCAGTGCATAGACCATCGGGCCGTAATTCACGAGCAAGTCGCCTAGCGATTTGTCGATATGCAGTATCAGATTCAGCAGCTGGGAAAATTCCATCGCGGACCAGTGTGCAGTGCAAAAAGAGCGCCGATCATACACTGTCCACACACGGGGCTCACGACCCTGCCGGAAAATCCGGACACCACCCCCCGGTATAATCGGGCAATGTCTGCTCACTTCCATTCCAAACCTGCGCAAGAGCGCGTCATTCGCCCGCTTCCCGATCAGCTGATATCGCAGATCGCCGCCGGCGAAGTGATCGAGCGTCCGTCAGCCGTGGTCAAGGAATTGCTGGAAAACGCGCTGGATGCCGGGGCGACCCAGCTGACAATCCGGCTGGAAGCCGGCGGCGTGAAACGTATTTCGATCAGCGACAATGGCTGCGGTATCCCGCCGGAACAATTGCCACTTGCGCTGGCCCGTCATGCCACCTCAAAGATCGCCAGCTTGTCCGATCTGGAAAATGTGATGACGCTGGGATTTCGTGGCGAGGCACTGGCGTCGATCGCTTCTGTTGCGCAGCTGACCATCACCTCACGCAGCGAAGGACAGCCGCATGCGTGGCAAGTCAGTGGGCATGCACCGTCGCAGACAACACCGGCATCCGGCGCGCAGGGTACCGTGGTCGATGTGCAGGACTTGTATTTCAATACACCCGCACGACGCAAGTTCCTTAAATCCGAGCAGACCGAATTCGGGCATTGCGCCGACGTGGTAAGACGTATTGCGCTGGCGCGACCCGATGTGCAATTCACACTGACCCACAACGGCAAGACGATTGATCATTTGCAAGAGACGTCGCTCGAACAGCGCGGCGCTCAGATACTGGGCAATGAATTCGCGCAAGCCTCGTTGTCACTGGACGAGACGGCTGGCCCTTTACGTTTGCATGGCCATGTCGGCCTGCCAACCGCCGCACGCGCTCGTGCAGATGCTCAGTATTTTTATGTGAACGGACGCTTTGTCCGTGACAAGCTGCTTACGCATGCCATGCGCTCTGCGTATCAGGATGTGTTGCACGGCGACCGCTTTCCATCGTACCTGATGATGCTCGATATCGACCCTGCACTGGTCGATGTGAATGTGCACCCCTCCAAGACCGAGGTACGCTTCCGCGACGGCCGTGCTGTGCATCAGTTCGTGTTTCATGCCGTCAGCCGCACGCTGAGTCGTACCTCGGCGACCGCACAAGGTGCCGTGCCTGCTCCAGTGCCATCCGCATCCCACGCCCTGCCATGGATTAATGCTCGTCCGCGACAAGGCTCACTGGGTGTGTCACAAGACACCGCGCGCTATGGCGCATTATTTGCTGATGCACTCACGTCGAACCCTGCCGGGGCCTCGAACTCACCAGCGATATCGTCTCGTGCCAGAGCGATTGAACTGGATGAAAGCGAGGATGAGCATCCGCTGGGCTTCGCACTCGCGCAGCTGCATGGCATCTATGTGCTTGCACAAAACCAGCGCGGACTGGTACTCATCGATATGCATGCCGCGCACGAGCGCATCTTGTACGAACAATTCAAGCAATCGCTGGATGCAGATGCCGTACAAATACAGCCCCTGCTGATACCAGTGACCTTTGTCGCTGATCCGGTGGAAGTCGGCACCGTCGAAGAGCACCGCGACACGATAGTCGCACTGGGTTTTGATATCGCAGTGATGTCACCGACCACGCTGGCGGTGCGTGCGATTCCAGCCTTACTCAAGAACAGCGACGCGCAGTCGCTGGCGCGCGATGTGTTACGCGATCTGCGCGAATTCGGCGGATCACGTGTACTGATCGAACGCCGCAACGACTTGCTGGGTACGCTCGCCTGTCACACCGCCGTGAGGGCAAATCGACTGCTCACTCTTCCGGAGATGAATTCTCTGCTGCGGCAAATGGAAGCCACTGAGCGGTCCGATCAGTGCAATCATGGCAGGCCGACTTGGATTCAGCTTGCGATGTCCGATCTGGACAAACTGTTCCTGCGCGGGCAATAGCCCGACTGACGGCCAAACGAATGAACCACCCCCCACTGCCGCAGTTTGTTCACGCGCCTATTCTGGTGCTGGTGACCGCGATGCTGATGATGCAGCCGCTATCAACCGATTTGTATCTAGCCTCCCTGCCCAGTCTCGCCACGGTCTTCGAAGTCCCCGTATCGACAGTGCAGCTAACCCTCTCATTGTTTGTGATCGGCTTCGGTAGCGCGCAGCTGATCGTGGGGCCGCTGTCAGACCGTTATGGTCGCCGTCCCGTGCTGCTGGCAGGTCTGGCGACGTATCTGATCGCCAGCCTGCTGTGCGGACTATCACCCTCGATCGACATGCTGATTGCCGCGCGATTCGTTCAGGCTCTCGGCTGCTGCACGGCAGTGATGATCGCTCGCGCAATCGTCCGCGATGCCTACCCCCCCGAGTACAGCGCACGCGTGATTGCGCGCGCGAGTACCTGGATCTCTATGGCGCCTATCCTCGGCCCGGTGCTGGGCTCGGTCTTGCAGGTGAGCTTGGGCTGGCGTGCGGCGTTTGCCGTACTGGGATTGTTCTCGGCGACGCTGCTGGTGGTCTGCGTCATGCGTCTGCCTGAGACCAATGAATACAAGAATCCGAATGCGACCCATCTGAGCGGGTTGCTGGAAAACTACCGACGGGTGATGGGCTCGCACGATTTCTGGAGTCACGTGCTGCCCTCGGCGCTATCGTATGGCGGTATCTTCATGTTCATCTCGGGCTCTTCGTTCATCCTGATCAAAGTGCTTGGCGTGCCCACCCAATGGTTCGGCGTCTGCTTTGCCGTCGCTGTGTCCGGTTACATGACTGGCACGCTGGTCTGCCGGCGGCTGCTGATGACGATTACTGGCGCGCAGGCACTGCGCATCGGTACAGCATGCGCGCTTGCGGGCGGCTGCTTTTTCCTGATTGCGACATGGCTTGGTCTTTGGCACTGGAGCATGGTCGTGCTGTCGATGTTCATCACTATGGCATCGCATGGAATCATTTTTCCGGTGACTCAGGCAGGCGCCGTTGCACCTTTTCCCAAACAGGCTGGCACAGCGGCCGGTCTGATGGGGTCGATCATGATGCTCTGCGCTTTCATTGTTGGCAGTCTGGTCGGCGCCACCCACAATGGCACGCTCTACCCGATGGCGGTGATCTCGTGCTGCATCGGTTCATTGAACTTCATCACCGTGCGGATCATGGCGCGCCGCTGCGCGCTTGCAGCGACTGGTACATGAAAAACACTGTCGCAGTCGCTATCATGGGGCCCACTGCATCGGGCAAGACGGCAGCGGCCCTGACCATTGCGCGCCAGATGCCCTGCGAAATCATCTCGGTTGATTCTGCTTTAATTTATCGCGACATGGACATTGGCACTGCCAAGCCCACGAAAGAAGAACTCGCCGAAGTACCACATCATCTGATCGACATTCTCGATCCGAGAGATTCATATTCAGTGATGCAATTCCGGCAGGATGCGATACGTCTGGTTGGCGAGATTCAGTCACGCGGCAAGCTACCGCTGCTAGTCGGCGGCACCATGTTGTACTTCAAAGGCCTTCGCGATGGTCTCGATGATTTGCCGCAAGCCGATCTCGCGCTTCGTGCGCAGCTCGACATGGAGATCGCGCGACATGGCACGCCTGCGCTACATGCACGCTTGCGCGAGCTTGATCCCATCACGGCAGACCGACTCAATCCTGCCGACACGCAGCGCGTGCAGCGCGCGCTTGAGATCATCGCGCTGACCGGCAAGCCGATGTCGGAGCTGCTCGCCAAAGGTTCAAAGGAAGTCCTTCCGTTCGAGTTGATCTCCTTTGCCCTTGAACCCTCGGACCGGAGCGCGCTGCACCAGCGCATCGCTTACCGCTTCGATGGCATGCTGTCTTCAACGCCGGGCTTGCTCGATGAGGTCGCAGCGCTTCGCGCGCGTGGCGATCTGCATCCTGGCCTACCCTCGATACGCTGCGTGGGCTACCGGCAGGCGTGGGAGCACCTCGATGGAAAAATCGACAAAACTGCGCTGCATGAAAAAGGTGTCGCCGCCACTCGGCAACTAGCCAAGCGCCAGCTGACCTGGCTACGTGGCATGGATAATCGGATCGTGATTGATTGCCTGTCTGATCAGCCGGCTGCGCAGATGCTCGCGGCGCTGAGTTCCCGGCTCGGTTGACACGAAAGCGGTCGGGAGCGATAATCATGGGTTTCTCGGTGATATAGCTCAGTTGGTTAGAGCACAGCACTCATAATGCTGGGGTCGGTGGTTCAAGTCCACCTATCACCACCAAGATTTCCAAGTAAGAACAAGCGCCTTACGGTAAGTGGGCGCTTTTTTTACGCCCAAAAGTGGCACACTTTTTCGTGTGCTACTTTTTGCTCGCAAAGCCCGCCTAGCGCTACGCATTATTGATCAAAAATTTATGCATCTCTCTTGCAGCTATTTTTCCGTCTTTCTCATAATCAGCGCCACCTCCCATACCTTTCGTAAGATAAAAACCGAACATGCCGTGCTGTAAGTCTGCACTAGCCGAAGATATCTGGTCTGGGGATGACGCTGCAATTACCGTGTAATCCCATTTTGGTCTGACTTTTTAGTACACAGGTAAATCAAATAACTGCCTGTTCCAGCAGTCCGATCAGCGAATGAGATTCCGCCCCAAGTTACTACCAGACCATGAGCATCTGGCTGATATTGGTTTCCTGGCTTTAGTACCTTGGACGGTCGAGACAAACATGAACCTGCGCGGGCTAATTAAAGCGATCACCTCAAGGACGCACTCTCCCACTGTTGTGCAAACCGCCAAGGGCTACCAAAAATACGGTCAGCCTTTTCAGGCAGTCCAGAAATTTATTTCCAATTTTGCAAATCATTTTCGAAGCGCGCGTGAAGCTCTGCCCGCCGATGTGAAAAACATCAAAACGCTTCAGCCAAAAGAGACCAAACCCTATCACCACCATCTCAAGGAAAATAATATTCACTCTGCCCCGACCGGAACCCCCAGCAAGACTGACAGCGCATCAACGCCAAAAAGCAACCCACCAGAAACTCGCTTGGTCATGACCAGAGAGGCGACAAAAGAACTTACTTTGATCAGCGAAAATAATGACCCCCTCAAACAGCAAGCAGATGCGAACAAAAACAGAAATTGGTCTGACCTGAGCGAAAATCAGAAAAAGGCTGTCAACGAACACCTTTTTGGAAGGAAGGAACACTTAATTAGACAATTCGCCGACGTTGACCATCCATTTTTCAGGGATTTCAGACAATACATCTTGAAAGAAGATCCGGACAGCCCAGCCACGGCGGATACCGTTAAAAGATTCTCTTTTGCTGTCAGCGAGAGGGAAAAGCTGCTTGCCAATAAATATAAATTCTTCCAAGAACATCATGACAAAAAATTCAACAACGCCGGAATTTACAATTCAAGTTCTCAAGGCGCAAAAGAGATGGATCCGTCTGAATATTTGATGATGGTCGCCGAGACAGACACAAAAGATGTCAGGCGCATGAACTACTTTGACGAGCCATATCGAAAACTCCATACACAAAATTTTAAACACGGCAGCGTCTCCAGTACAACCGCCTCAAGTTATAACAAATTTATCAAGGACCAACCCACCGTAGGAAGACCAGGGCCCTTGGGCGGAATGTGGGTTCAGCCAGCCACGACCATTGATGACATATTAAAGTTTAACGAAAAGCATCCTGACCTAAGCTTGTCAGACTGCCTTGAAATAAGTCTGGGCATGCCGCCAGGTTCGTACAAAAACGATCTGGTCATCTCGATGAAGAGCAGCATCGACACTAATACAATTTCGGTTCCTCTCGCGGATCTGCTGGGCGCGAACAAGGAATACAGGGAGGGCGGCTACACGCTGGGAACAGCCAATCCGGAAGGACATGCTCCGAGTACCCCAAAAAAAGACGTGGCATTTGGCATTTGGGGATTGCCTGCTGATCATCCTCTTCACCCGAAGAACGCCAAACCGGGCAACCAAAATGAATTCGACGCATTTCTGAGTTCTAAAGAGAATGTGGAAAAACTCATGCGACAAAATCGTATTCCTTTGCGCGAGCTACAGGCTAGTGCAACGCCACTCGATACTGAGGTAGCTAATTTGGCCTCTTTGGCTCAAGAAAATTCGCCAATCTTCAGCAGGAACCTGTAGACAAAAGACAGTTATTCGCCTGATTTGTGCTGAGGCGATCCCAGAGCTTCATCAGCAAAGATATCCGCGTGCAGCCAGCCTCTTCGCGCCTTGCACACGTCGACATCCTCTGCTCCTCTCAGCTCATCAATACCAAAGCAACGCTCGCTGGCATCCAGCGCTTGGTCTTCCAGCATGGCAGCGCGCATCACACCGGGCAGCAAACCTGCAAAGAGCGGTGGCGTGAACCAGCGACCATTCAGCTTGATGAACAGATTGCTGCGGCTGCCCTCGGTAATTTCACCGCGCTCATCATGCCAACACGCGATGAGCGGTGCGGCGTGAAGCATATTTATCGCTACCGCAGAGGGAATCGTCACCATCGGTGATTCAAAGACGGCTCCGATTATCCGCTTATTTACTGACGATCACATTCTGTTTGGCACGCAGAACGCTGACAATCTTCTCCACATCGTCAGGCTCTATGTCCTCTGCCGTCAAGGCATCGATGAACAGCACAATCATCAGTTCAAACGATGCCTTGGTGATACCTTTCGAAGTATGTGCCACATGTAATCCGGCATCGGAATAGTTGAGTGGCGGCTTGCCCATCGCCATTGACACGAAGCGAATCTGATGATGAATCAGTCGCTCCAGCGGCACCGCTTGGAAATAGCGACGCAAATTCGGCCGGCGCATCACGCGCTTGTAGAAGTCGCGAACGATGCGGGTCACCACGGGCACGCCGCCATTATTACCCACCGCTCAGCATGAAACGGGTATAGCCGTTCGGGTGTCACGGCAACCCAAGCGGTCTTTTGCCACCAACCAAGTGTTCCAGTAGAGAACTTGCGCGTTTTTCGCCGAGACAAGAAAAAATGTCCAAATACACAACCACATCTTCCGCTGGCACCTATTCATTTCGTGACGCTCTGCCGACCTGTTACGTCGGACTCGGCGTGGCAGGGTTGATCTGCCTGGCATCTCTTCCCGCGACGCTGGAAGAACAATGCTTCTCGTCAGGTCTGATGCTGCTGCTGGTCTGGGCGATGTCGCTGATCTGGCGCGATCGCCCTACGCGCGCTGGCTATGAGGTGATACGTAGCGCAATGATCTTCATCAGCCTGGCGATGTCGCTGCGCTATCTGATCTGGCGCGGCACCGAGACTTTGCCGCTGCACCTCGGCATCGTGGCAGCAAGCGCCGGACTGCTGTTGTTCCTTGCCGAGTGCTATTGCTTCCTCGTTAGCGCGCTAGGGCACTTGCCCAATCTGCGCAAGACGCAGCGAAGCCCGATTCCCTTGCCCACCGATCCGTCCGCATTGCCAACCGTGGATGTTTACATCACGACTTATAACGAAGACCCGGAGCTAGTACGTTCGACCCTCATCGCAGCCACGCAGCTGCGCTACCCCGCCAACAAGCTACGGGTGTATGTACTCGACGACGGCGGAACAGGGCAGATGATAGCGACAGCTAAACACGCCCAAGCGTCTCAGGTGCGTCAGCGCGCTGAAAAAATTCAGGCACTCGCGTCGAAGTTCGGTGCTGGCTACCTGACACGTGAACGCAATGAGCACGCAAAAGCAGGTAACCTGAACGCCGCGCTAAAGCAGACCCAAGGTGAATTCATTGTCGTGCTTGATTGCGACCATGTACCCGCCGAAGATTTCATTGAAAAGACGCTGGGATTTTTCTTTGTCGATTCCAAGTTGTTCCTCGTACAGACGCCACATCACTTTCTCAATCCTGACCCGCTGGAACGCAATCTCGCGATCTTCAATCACTCACCTTCCGAGAACGGCCTGTTCCACAACACGATTCAGCCGGGCCTAGATGCATGGGGATCGGCTTTTTTCTGTGGTTCTGCGGCCATGCTGCGACGCGCTGCGCTCGACGATATTGGCGGCTTTTCGCAAGATACGCTGACAGAAGATGCCGAGACAACGCTGCGCGCACTGTCCAGGGGCTATACAACCGCGTATCTGAACCTGCCGCTGATCTCGGGACTACAGCCCGAGACTTTCAGCGGCTTCATCCAACAACGTGCACGCTGGGGTCAGGGTATGTGGCAGATATTCATGTTCCATAATCCTTGGCTCCTGCCTGGGCTCAGCCTGATGCAGCGCGTACTTTTCACGAACTTTGCCTTGTTCTGGGGATTTCCCATCAGCCGCCTGTTGATGCTGATGATGCCGATTCTGTCGCTGCTGCTGTACATACCCCTTGTTGATGCCCGGGTGATCGATGTGCTCGCCTATGGCGCACCCGCGCTGCTATGCTCAACCCTCACCGCGCAATTCATTTACGGGAAATTACGCTGGCCTTTCATCTCTTATCTGTATGAAGTCATTCAGTCGGTACATCTGACTGCCGGTATTGCGCATCTGCTGCGCAATCCACGAGCACCGCAATTCAAAGTAACACCGAAGGGCGAGATCCTTGAAAAAGATTGTGTGTCGGCCTTGGCAACACCTTTTTATCTGCTCTGTACGCTCAGCATTGCTGCGCTGGGAATGGGCGTCTACCGTCTCGAGACTCAGCCTGGGCTGAGTGGCATGCTGGTTTTTGTCAGCGCATGGACTTTGCTTGATCTCCTGTTTTTGCTGTGCGCGCTCGGCGTGACTCTGGAGCGCCGGCAGCGCCGGGTCTATCCGCGAGCGTCTGTTTGCTACCCGGTGCATCTGCGTACCGACAATGGTCTTGATCTGAGAGGCACGATGCAGGATGCATCGGCAACCGGAGCTGGTATCGTGCTCACGCTGCCCGCAGCATCCGAGAAACAACTAAAGCAGGCCGAGCGCTTCGAAATCCACTTCGATGGCATGCAGCCAACACTGGATGCACGTCTGCAGAAAATGAAGGTGCTGGCGTCAGGCGACGTAGCCTTAGGTCTTGTCTATCGTTTCAGCGACATCGAACAGGCGCGTGCGGCCGTCTCCATACCTTATGGTTCGAGCCAGCAACTGCTCAACAATCTCGAGCGTCGGCACCGGCGTCGTGGGGTGATTGCCGCATTCCTCACATTACTCAAGAGAGCGATTGTCCACGGTGGCTGGCATCTGATGGTGATCACCGCAACAATGATCAAACAGGGTGCAGGACCTTGGCGGCCCGCGCTAAGCTCGACGGAGAGAAAATAATGTCTCGCGCCAACCGAAATTTTCTGCTGCTGACCACTCGCCTCAGCGTCGTGATGTGCATGGGCGCTCTGTCTGCAGCGGCACAGGCCGACAATGTGGTGTTCTCGGGTGCCGAGGGATCGTCGAACAGCAGCTACGCCTACCTAGGCGCTGTCATGCCGATGGAGGGCGAGCCTCTCGGGCGGGGTTGGTACCGGAAGCTCGTGTTCAGCACGATCCGTTATCGATTCTCATCGACTGAAAGGGGGCCGTCGGAAGATATCCATGGCACTGTGCATGGCATCGAGGGCGGCGTCGGTCACGCATGGCAATTCGGCCCCAGATCGTTCGACCTATCGGCAACGGTCGGCTACCGTAACATCCGGCTCAGTCCTTTCGAGCCCAGAGATGAAAAAACAGGGGGGGTCGTCACGCTGAATCCACAGCTGATGGCCTACACGCCGCTGGCCGGCGGTTTCGATGCCGACCTGATCGCGAACTATGCTCTTGGACTCGGTAGCAGCTTTGCGCGATTACGCGCCGGATTCCGACCAGCAGAACGCTGGCGTACGGGCATCGAGACCAAGCGCCTGAGGGGAGATAATTATGAAACACATGCTGCGGGTATTTTCATTGCAATCCCGCTCAGCAGCGGGTTCACGCTAGACTTCACCGCAGGGAAAGAAAAGCCGCGTGATGAACCCTCGGTCAGCTATGGCGGTATCGCCTTCTCGGCGGTTTTCTGAGATCAGTACCGCGGATCAGCCAGACTTGAGGCGGGCAACAACGCTGCACCGGGATTGAAACGGAAATGTCGCTCGAGATAGCCCAAACTAAGCGATGTAAGCGACTGATCGTAGTCCCGGCAGCAGCGGACCAGATCTCCAGGATGGTGCAGCAACTCTTTTTGGGCAGGCTGCCTGAGGGACAAAAAAGATCTGAGGCGGCGGTAAGTCATTGACGCTCCTGCTATAATTTTGTGCATCACCCCTCGCGCCGACGATACTTTGGTCACCTGACCATTGAGTTTGCGGACACATTCCGGCGCCACGCTTTCCAGTTCATGCAAAAAAAATTATTCATCAAGACCTTTGGCTGCCAAATGAACGAGTATGACTCGGACAAAATGGCGGACGTGCTTCGCGAAGCGGAAGGCGCCATCAAAACGGACACACCCGAAGATGCCGACATCATCTTGTTTAATACCTGCTCCGTTCGCGAGAAAGCTCAGGAGAAAGTCTTTTCTGATCTGGGCCGCGTTCGTGAACTGAAGCAAAAAAATCCAGACCTGATCATCGGCGTCGGTGGATGCGTCGCATCACAAGAAGGTGAAGCCATTGTGAAGCGCGCTCCGTATGTTGACGTCGTATTCGGCCCTCAGACCTTGCATCGGCTACCCGAGATGCTGCATGCGCGACGCACCAAAGGCCGTGCGCAAATTGATATCAGTTTTCCCGAGATAGAAAAATTTGACCATTTGCCGCCGGCCCGTGTAGAGGGTGTGAGTGCTTTCGTTTCCATCATGGAAGGCTGCAGCAAATACTGCAGCTATTGCGTGGTTCCCTACACGCGGGGCGAAGAAGTCTCTCGCCGCTTCGATGATGTGCTTGGCGAAGTCGCCCAGCTAGTCTCGCAGGGAGTGAGGGAAATCACCCTGCTCGGCCAGAACGTGAATGCCTACCGCGGCATGATGTCGGATGGTGAGACTGCAGATTTTGCGCTGCTGATTGAGTACCTCGCCGAATTCGATGGCATAGAGCGCATTCGTTATGTGACCAGCCATCCAAAAGAATTTACCCAGCGCCTGATTGATGTCTACGCTCGTGTACCCAAGCTGGTGAACCATCTTTATCTGCCAGCACAGCACGGTTCGGACAAGATACTGGCCGCAATGAAACGCGGCTATACCGTGCTTGAATACAAATCCATCATTCGCCGTTTGCGCGAAGTACGACCCGATATCACGATATCCTCTGATTTCATCGTCGGCTTTCCCGGCGAAACCGATGCGGATTTCGAGGCACTCATGAAACTGGTCGATGATATCGGCTATGACAACAGCTTCTCTTTCATATTCAGCCCCCGTCCCGGCACGCCAGCGGCCAACCTGCCGGATGACACCTCTCAAGAAGTGAAGCTCGGCCGGCTTCAGCGACTGCAGAAAGTCATCGCCGACAACACACGTCGTTACTCGGATGCGATGGTGAGCAGCGTGCAGCGCGTGCTGGTCGAAGGCCCTTCCAAGCGAGACCCAAATGAATTACAAGGTCGAACAGAGAATAATCGTGTAGTCAATTTTGACGGAGGACCCAACTCGTCGCGGCTGGTCGGACAGTTCATTGACGTGCATATCACTGAGAGCCACCCCTTCTCATTGCGCGGCGACGTGGTGGTGACAACATGAAATCGGCCAACAGTACGCCTCGGGGCAGCACTAAAACTGCACAGACTCCGCCACGCTATTTTTCTCCCGAGCCCGTCGACAACATCCGTCTGGCGAATCTGTGCGGCCCGGTCGATGAAAACCTGCGCCAAATCGCCGCGGCACTGGACGTGACGCTATTTCGGCGCGGCGAAAAATTCATCGCCGATGGCCTTCATGCCCAGCGTGCGGTCGAGATGCTCGAAAAATTCTATGAGGCCGCAGATCATCCGATATCCGTCGAAGAGATTCAGCTTGCCTTGGTCGAGCACAAAGCGGCGACTCAAGCAGACAAACCAGCGATTCTGGCCAAAGAAGCTGACGATCAGCCTGACAGCCCAGTATTGCGTACCCGTCGCAGCGATCTGCGCGGACGCACGCCACACCAAGGGCAATATCTGAAAGCGATTCTCGAGCATGATGTGACTTTCGGCGTGGGCCCAGCCGGTACTGGCAAAACCTATCTGGCTGTCGCTTGCGCGGTCGATGCACTGGAGCGCGACGCGGTGCGCCGCATCGTACTGACGCGGCCCGCTGTCGAAGCTGGCGAAAGACTGGGTTTTCTGCCTGGCGATCTGGCACAAAAGGTTGATCCCTACCTGCGACCTTTGTATGACGCCCTGTACGATTTGCTCGGCTTCGATCGCACGCAAAAAATGTTCGAAAAACAGGCGATCGAGATCGCGCCACTGGCATACATGCGCGGACGGACGCTGAACCATGCGTTCATCATCCTCGATGAAGCACAAAATACCACCCCGGAACAAATGAAGATGTTCCTCACGCGAATAGGCTTTGGCAGCAAGGCTGTGGTGACCGGCGATGTCACACAGATCGACTTGCAGCGTGGCCAGAAAAGCGGACTGGTCGATGCAATGAGTGTGCTCTCCTCTGTGCGCGGTATTGCATTCACGCGCTTCACCAGCGCCGATGTGGTACGTCACCCTCTGGTGGGCCGCATTGTCGATGCTTATGATGCAGCGGGCGCTGCGGCGGCTGCCACTGCATTGCGTGATGCCCGCAAATAATCCGTTGTCCTTGTCTGTGCAGTTCGCCGACCGGCGGCTTGCAGATAGGCTCACCCGCACAAGGATACGTCGCTGGGTACTCTCTGCGCAGTTCGCTCCTGCTGAGTTGACGATACGATTTGTTGATGCAGACGAAGGGCGCACACTCAATCGAGATTACCGCGGCAAGGACTACGCGACCAATGTGCTGACCTTTGCATACAGCGAGGAGGGCAGTGATGACGGTATCGTGCGTGCCGATATCGTCCTCTGTACTGATGTGCTTCTGAAAGAAGCCGAAGAGCAAGGTCTGCCGGTGGAACAGCATGCGACGCATCTTGTCGTACATGGCGTGCTGCATGCGCAGGGCTATGATCATGAGGACGACGACGATGCTGCCGAGATGGAACGACTGGAAACCGAGATACTCGCCCGGCTTGGCGTGCCAGATCCTTATCTTCAACGAAACTGATGCCGATGGCCTGATCTGCAGCTCATGCAGAGTTTTTTGATAGATTTTGCTGAGCAATGAATTTCAAATTAGCAAATCCACATCCTGCTCTCTCGGATCGCTGATCGTTTTACGGTATGCTCTAACTTCCTGAACTCTGGCATTACGCCATATGCAAGACTATCCCCCCGGCGGTCGCGCTGCTGACCACCCCAAACCTCATCGCTCCTTGTTCGAGCGCCTGACCGCGCTGATTTCTCCCGAACCAGAAAACCGTAGCGAATTGCTCGAAGTGCTTCACGATGCGCACGAACGTAATTTGCTCGATGCCGACGCCCTGTCCATGATAGAAGGTGTGTTCCAGGTCTCTGATCTGGGTGCGCGCGACATCATGATCCCGCGCTCGCAGATGGATGTCGTCGATATTGCCCGTCCGATCGACGAATGGATGCCGATGGTATTGTCCACCGCGCATTCACGCTTTCCTGCCGTCGATGGTGACCGCGACAAAGTCATTGGGATCTTGCTCGCCAAAGACTTGCTGCGGTACTACGCGGAAGATGAGTTCGATCTGCGCGACATGTTGCGGCCGGCGGTCTTTATCCCCGAATCGAAGCGGCTGAATGTACTGCTGCGCGACTTCCGGGCGAACCGGAATCACATCGCCATCGTGGTCGATGAGTACGGTGGTGTCGCCGGCCTGATCACGATTGAAGATGTGCTCGAGCAGATCGTTGGTGATATCGAAGACGAATATGATTTCGATGAAGAAGAAGACAACATCCTGCCAGTGAAAGATGGTGACGTCGGGCTGCGCTGGCGTGTCAAGGCGCTGACCGAGATCGAGCAATTCAATGAAGCGCTCGGCACTACGCTGTCCAATGAGGATGTCGATACCATAGGTGGTCTGGTCGCGAATCATCTGGGCCGAATGCCGCGAAAAGGCGAGCAATTCGAGATCGATGATCTTCGCTTCGAAGTGCTGCGTGCCGACGCTCGTCAGGTGCATGTGCTGCTGGTTGAAAAACTGCCACGGCGTACCCTCGGAGAAGCCAGCTGATGCGCGGCATTCAGCGCCCCTTCACTGATGTTCATTCCTGCGTCTGATCCGGGAACCGGTCAGGCGGTCCCTGCCCTGCGACCGCTGTCTCGTACGACGCTACTGCTATCGGCGTTGGCCGGCGCCGCTACCGTGTTTGCGTTTGCTCCGTTTCATGCATGGCCGTTGCAGCTCACGTGTCTGGCGCTGCTGACCCATCTGTTCCTGAGTACCGCTCGCGTACGCGATGGATTTCTGCTCGGATGGACCTTTGGTACTGCCGCCCTCCTGAGTGGCACGCACTGGCTTTATGTGAGCCTGCATGTCTATGGCGAGATGCCGGCACCGGTCGCAGCGCTGGCTGTCGTGCTGCTGTCGGCCAGTCTCGGCCTGCTGTACGGATTGGCGATGTGGCTGGCTGCATGGGCTGCGTTGCGCGCCAACAGCAAGGCATTCTCGGCCATTGCTATCCTGCCCGCCTGCTGGATGCTGGCTGACTGGACCCGCGGCTGGATATTCACAGGTTTTTCCTGGGTCGCTACCGGTTATGCGCACACAACGAGTCCGCTCGCAGCGTATGCACCGCTGATCGGCGTGTACGGCATTGGCGGGCTGGCTGCGGTGGCCGCAGGATCGCTAGGTCTCATGCTGCATCAGTGGCGACTGCACCTTGCCGCAATCAGTGTGCTGATAGCACTAATGGCATGTGGCCTTGTACTGAACCGCATTGAATGGACCCAGCCTCTGGGCAAACCCATCCAGGCGCGTCTACTGCAAGGCAATGTGCCGCAGCAGATGAAATTCGACACAGAGAATATTGAAGCCTCATTGTCGATGTACCGCCAGATGATCACGGAGGCACCGGCTGATTTGATCGCTACCCCTGAAACGGCGCTGCCGCTGCTATCCACACAGCTGCCACCCGGCTACATTGAGCAGCTCGCGCATTTTGCGTGGGATAGCAACAGCACACTGGTGGTGGGCGTGCCGTGGACTACCGGGCCCGGCATCTATCTGAACAGCGTCATCGGCTTTTCTTTTGCTCAGTCCACACTGTATCGCTACGACAAGCATCATCTCGTTCCCTTTGGCGAATTCATACCGCCGGGCGCGCGCTGGTTCGTGGATCTAATGAAAATGCCCCTAGGTGACTTCGGGCGCGGCGCACTCTACCAAGCGCCCATTGATGTGCGTGAGCAGTGGGTATTGCCAAACATCTGCTACGAAGATTTATTTGGCGAAGAAATCGCAGCGCAGATCGCGGCCGCCCTTGACCGAGGAACTCCGGTACCCAGCATCTTGCTGAATGTTTCCAACATTGCATGGTTTGGTGACACCATCGCCCTGCCCCAGCATCTGCAAATCTCTCAGATGCGCACGCTGGAGACGGGCCGACCGATGCTGCGCGCGACCAATACTGGCGCTACCGCCGTCATCGACGGTCGGGGGCAGATCGTCGCCAGCCTGCCGGCCTTTACGCGCGGCACGCTGGAGGCTTCGGTGCAGGGCACGCAAGGGGCTACGCCCTATATCCGGCTGGGTAATACACTGCCTATCGGGCTGGCGCTGGCGCTGCTCGCTTTACTGGGTCTCAAGCGTCTTGGGCGTAGCAAAAACGGCTAAAATTCTGGGTTTGCCGGATACTAGGCTATTCAGCTTAAAGATCCCTGACCCAATCCAGAAAGACGCTGGGCCCCGGCCTACGCCGGGGCGACGATTGAAAGGCTGTTGACTTAAAAATCGTCCATCGAACGTCTCACCCCGTGGCGCCCACATGCTTCACCTGTACCGATACCGTTTCCCATGAACACAAAACCGACCTTCCAACAAATCATCCTGAAACTGCAGGAATACTGGGATGCGCAAGGATGCGCGCTGCTGCAACCGTATGACATGGAGGTCGGGGCCGGTACCTCGCACACCGCCACCTTCCTGCGCGCGATCGGCCCCGAGCCCTGGCGCGCCGCGTACGTGCAGCCATCGCGCCGCCCCAAGGATGGTCGCTATGGTGAAAACCCGAACCGCATGCAGCACTACTATCAGTATCAGGTGGTGCTCAAGCCTGCGCCGGAAAACATTCTTGATCTCTATCTCGGCTCACTCGCAGCGCTGGGACTGACGCTGACCGAAAACGACGTTCGCTTCGTTGAAGACGACTGGGAAAACCCGACACTGGGCGCATGGGGTCTGGGCTGGGAAGTCTGGCTAAATGGCATGGAAGTCACCCAGTTCACCTACTTCCAGCAAGTGGGTGGCATCGACTGCAAGCCAGTACTGGGCGAGATCACTTACGGCATCGAGCGTCTGGCAATGTACCTGCAGGGTGTGGAAAACGTATTCGATCTGGTGTGGACTGAATGGGAAGAGCGCGGTGTTAAAAAGCATCTGACCTATGGCGATGTCTTCCATCAAAACGAAGTCGAGCAATCCGGCTACAACTTCGAGCACTCGAATGCTGAGTTTTTGTTCTCGCTGTTCTCCAACTACGAAACCGAGGCACAACGACTAATGGCCGTACCACTGGCGCTGCCCGCGTATGAGATGGTGCTGAAAGCCGCGCATACCTTCAACCTGCTGGATGCGCGCGGTGCGATCTCGGTCACTGAGCGTGCCGCCTATATTGGGCGCATCCGAAATCTGGCGCGCGCTGTTGCGCAAGCGTATTACGCCTCGCGGGAGCAGCTTGGCTTCCCGATGCTGGGCGATGCAAGCAAGGCAGCCTGACCGGCACTGACGAACACAACGACTGAACACCATGAAGCACACACTGCTGGTCGAACTGCTGACCGAAGAACTCCCTCCGAAGGCATTAGGCAAACTGGGCGATGCTTTCGCCACTGCGATGTTCAATGGCCTGTCGTCACGCGCGCTGCTCGATGAAGGCGCCCGTTTCACTGCCTATGCCAGCCCTCGCCGTCTGGCGGTCTCCATACAAGGCGTACGCGGTTCATCGCCGGACAAGCAGATCCGCGAGAAAGTACTGCCCGTCTCTGTCGCACTGGACAAAGAAGGCCAGCCTGCGGCGCCGCTGACCAAAAAGCTCACTGCGCTGGCAACGCAGGCCGGACGCGAGAGCATCGCGCTGTCCGAACTAGAGCGCGCCAGCGATGGCAAGGCCGAGAACTTCTTTTTCACCTACACCGCACCCGGTCAACCGCTGGCCAGTGGCTTGCAAGTCACGCTGGAAGAAAGCATTGCCAAGCTGCCGATTCCAAAGTTAATGAGCTACCAGCGCCCAAGTGGCGACACTGTGCATTTCGTGCGCCCTGTACACGGTCTGATTGCGCTCCTGGATGACAAAGTCGTGCCTCTGTCTATTTTGGGACTGCAATCGTCGCAGACCACGCTCGGCCACCGATTTTTGTCGCGCAAGCCTTCGCTGGCGATTACCTCGGCCGAACGCTATGCTGAGATACTCGAAGAAGATGGCCGGGTCATCGCAAGCTACGACACGCGCAAAGAAAAAATCCGTACTGCCCTGCAAGCCAAAGCGGGTAACGATCATATTCTGATGCCCGAGGCGCTGCTGGATGAAGTGAGCGCCCTAGTGGAATGGCCGGTGGTCTATGAGTGCCATTTCGACGAGGCCTTCCTGTCTGTGCCGCAGGAATGCCTGATTCTGACGATGCAGACCAATCAGAAGTATTTCGCCCTGACGGATACCAACGGCAAGCTGCGCTCGCGCTTTCTGATCGTATCGAATCTGGAAACCACTGATCCGCAGCACATCATCGGTGGCAATGAGCGCGTGGTGCGCCCTCGCCTGTCGGATGCCAAGTTCTTTTTCGAGCAAGACAAGAAGAAAAAACTCTTTGACCGCGTATCTGGACTGTCCAGCGTGGTTTATCACAACAAGCTCGGCTCGCAGGCGCAGCGCAATGAGCGCGTGGTAGCGATCGCGACTTCCGTTGCCGAATCACTGGGTGCCGATGTCGCGCTGGCCAAGCGTGCCGCGCAGCTATCAAAAGCCGACCTGCTGACGGACATGGTAGGTGAGTTCCCGGAACTGCAAGGTATCATGGGCACATACTACGCGCGCCATGATGGCGAGCCGGATGAGGTCGCAGCAGCGATTGGCGAGCATTATCAGCCGCGCTTTGCCGGCGATGCATTGCCTGCCACCCGCACCGGCACTGTGGTCGCGATGGCCGACAAACTCGAAACGCTGGTCGGTATCTGGGGCATCGGTCTCGCCCCTACCGGCGATAAAGATCCCTTCGCGCTGCGCCGTCATGCGCTGGGCATACTGCGCATGCTGGTCGAGCAAAAGCTGCCGCTGTCACTGTCGCATCTGCTGCGACAAGCGGCGTCTCAATTGACTGGTAACGCGCATTTCACTGATCCCGTGGCAGATGTTCAAGCCTTTGTTTATGACCGCCTGCGCGGTCTGCTGCGCGAGCGCGGTCATGCGCAGGATGCGGTGGAAGCTGTAGTTTCCCAGATGCCCGACCGGCTCGACGATATTCTCGAGCGCCTTGACGCCGTGAAGATTTTCGCTGCGCTGCCTGAAGCGGCCTCGCTGGCAGCTGCCAACAAGCGCATCACCAATATCCTGAAGAAAAACGAAGGTGTCCATGGCGAGGTACAACCCAAACTGCTGGCCGAACCCGCCGAGCAAACGCTCTATGGCGCCATGACCGAAACCCGACAGGCCGTAGATCAAGCGTTTGCGAAAGCAGATTTCAGCGCGACGCTCAAAGCGCTCGCGGCGCTGCGCGACGATGTCGATACGTTCTTCAATGACGTGATGGTGATGGCTGAGGATCCGGCGTTGCGTACCAACCGCCTCGCGCTGCTGCAGTCACTGCATGCGATGATGAATCGCGTCGCAGATATCTCCCGGCTCGCGGCCTGACGAATCCGGAAGCTTTGCGTGCCTGCCAGCGACCCGACCATGAAGCTGATCGTACTCGACCGCGATGGCGTGATCAACTTTGATTCGGATGCCTATATCAAGTCGCCGCAGGAATGGGTTGCTATTCCCGGTTCGCTAGAGGCGATCGCACGGCTCAATCAGCATGGCTATCGAGTAGCTGTAGCGACTAATCAGGCCGGCATCTCACGCGGCTTGTTTGACATGAAGACCTTGTGCGCGATACACCAGAAACTTCATCAGTCGGCACAGGCAGTCGGCGCGCGAATTGATGCGATCTTTTACTGTCCCCACGCGCCGGATGCGCACTGCGACTGCAGAAAGCCGAATCCCGGCATGCTGCTGTCGATAGGACAGCGCTTTGAGGTCAGCTTGCACAACTTACCGGTGGTTGGTGATTCCTTGCGCGACTTGCAAGCAGCAGCGCAAGTTGGCGCCGCGCCTTATCTCGTAAGGACGGGCAACGGAGAACAAACGCTGGCAAAGAGTGACCTGCCGCCGGGCACCAAAATCTTCGATGATCTTTCTAACTTGGTCGATCGTCTTCTGCATGCAGAGCGGGCAACCCCCGACACGGTAGACATGGCACGCGCAGCACTGGCCAAGAAAAAATAATTTTTAATCGGCGGTACGCCTTGCGCCCGCGTTAAACGGAAACTGAATGTCTCGTTCTGTGCTGTTCCTTCGATCGCTGCTGTTTGCGCTACTGATCCTGCTGATTACGGTCATCTGGGCGCTCGCATGCTTTATCTTCATCTTGCTGCCCTACCGTCAGCGCTACTGGATGATCACGCGCTGGAACGTGTTCATCACACTGGCTGCCTGCTACGCTTGCGGCATACGCTGGCAAGTCAAAGGCATGGAAAATCTGCCGGATGCGCCGGTCATCCTGCTATCCAAGCACCAGTCGGCCTGGGAGACGATTTTTTATTGCTGGCTGATGCCGCGTCCACTGATCTTCGTGTTCAAGAAATCCCTGCTCTACATTCCCTTTTTTGGCTGGGGGCTGGCGATGCTGCGTATGATCGCTATCGACCGCAGCAAAGGCCGGGACGCCATGGCGCAAGTCATCCGTGTCGGCAAACAGCGACTGGACGATGGCCAGTGGGTGATCATGTTCCCCGAAGGCACCCGTACCCCAGTCGGCAAACAAGGCCATTACAAAGCAGGCGGCGCAATACTGGCGATCGGCACCAACACGCCGATCGTGCCGATTGCAATCAATTCTGGTGACTGCTGGCCACGTAATGCCTTCATCAAAACACCGGGGCTGATCACGGTATCCATCGGCAAGCCGATTGCGCCGGAGGATCTCACCCCAGCCGAATTGATGGCCAAGGTCGAAAATTGGATAGAATCCGAAATGCGGGTAATTACCCCTGCAGCTTATTCGGATCCGGCAGATGCCTGAACGGTGCTGCTTGCCAGTGAACCATCCATGATTTTCAAAAAGATATCCGGCATGTCGATAAGGCAGTTTTTGCGCAAAAAATTTGTCGACCCCAACCAGCTTTCGCTGCTGGATACGTTTGCCGATGCCGATTCGTCTGCAGCCCATGCATCTCCGCAAGCCTCGACGGTGCCAGAGACGCCGATACCAGCAAACCATCGCCGCATCTATCTCGACACTCACTATCTCGATTACCGTTTGCTTCGCTCCAAGCGACGCACTATCGGATTTCTGATCGATGATGACGGTCTGCGCGTGACGGCGCCAAGGTGGGTGACCGTGACAGAGATCGAATCGGCAATCAAGGCCAAGCAGCCATGGATCTTCCGCAAGATCAACGAACAGCGCGAGCGCTCGGTGCGCCGACTGCAGCCGCCGATGGAGTGGCGCGATGGTGCAAAGCTGCCCTACCTTGGCAGCGACATCACGCTTCGTATTGCCGACCGCGGTAGTCTGGGTGCACGTTTCGATGAAAGCACCAGCGAACTGCATATCCATCTGCCAGCCTCTTCAACGGAACAGCAGCTGAAAGACCGTGTGCAGGGCTGGCTGCAAAGCGAGGCCAAGCGTCTTTTTGCCGAGCGACTGGAGATCTACGCAGCGAAACTCGGTGTCAGCTATCAGCGATTTTCACTGTCCTCGGCCAGCACCCAATGGGGATCTTGCACTGCCGATGGCCGTATTCGTCTGAACTGGCGACTGGTGCATTTCGCGCTTCCCAATATTGATTATGTGGTCGCGCATGAACTGTCGCATCTGCGCGAAATGAATCACGGCCCGCAATTCTGGGCGACCGTGCAATCCGTTCTGCCCGAATTCGAATCGGCGCGCAAAGCGCTACGCGATCACGAACGGGAAAAGCTACCCAATTTTTGAATTCGAGGATCTTATGCGCATTCTTCACACCATGCTTCGCGTAGGCGACCTTCAGCGGTCGATCGATTTTTACACCCAGGTGATGGGCATGAGCCTGCTGCGCACAACCGATCGTCCTGACCAGAAATACTCACTGGCATTTCTGGGCTATGCGAGTAATCCCGATCAGGCCGAGATCGAGCTGACCTACAACTACGGTGTCGATGAATATGAGATGGGTACTGCATATGGCCATATCGCAATCGGTGTCGAAGACGCTGCCGCAACCTGTGCCGCAGTGAAGGCGGCAGGCGGCAATGTGACCCGCGACGCAGGTCCTGTGAAAGGTGGAGCGACAGTGATTGCCTTCGTGCAGGATCCGGATGGGTACAAGATCGAGCTGATTCAGCGGGATGCTTGACACATCGAATCACTAGTAAACCGGCATTCCGGCATCCATGGCTGATCTGTTAGCGGATCGGCGTCACCACAAAAACTACAATACGCGGGCCAACCTCACATACGACGCCAGCCCCACCGTCTCTGGTCGCGACTGAGGATCAATACCCGCCTCGACCAGCTGCGCCTCGGTAAACATCCCGGACAGACTATTGCGTATGACCTTGCGGCGCTGCGAAAACGCCTTGGTTACGACCTGCTCCAGCTTGAGCCGCTCACATTCCAGTGGCGTAGTGACCGGGATCATTCGCACGATCGCCGAATCCACCTTGGGCGGCGGATCGAAAGCTTCTGGCGGCACGATGAACAGTAATTCCATCTGGTAGCGCCACTGCAGCATCACGGATAAGCGACCATAGTCCTTGCTGCCGGGTTCTGCGACCATGCGCTCGACCACTTCTTTTTGCAGCATGAAGTGCTGATCCTCCACCTGACCGACGTATTCCGCGAGATGGAACAGCAAAGGACTGGAAATGTTGTAAGGCAGGTTGCCAACGATGCGCAGCTTTCGACCAGGTGACACCAGCGCCGCAAAGTCGAACTGCAAGGCATCGCCAGAGTGGATGATCAATCGATCAGCGGCGAATTTTTTTTGCAGCCATGTGACCAGATCACGATCCAACTCAACGGCATGCAGCCGATCCAGCGTCTGCAGCAGCAGCGCAGTCATCGCCCCCTGACCGGGGCCGATCTCGACCATCAGATCCTCCGCCGCTGGCGCAATGGCCTTGAGAATGTCATGCAGCACGTTCTGATCCGTCAGAAAATTCTGGCCGAATCGCTTGCGGGCGATATGCTTCATGCGCTGACGCGGCCCGAGCTGTAGATCATCTCGGCAGCCATACGTATTGCTACCTGCATACTGGCGTAGTCGGCATGTCCATTACCTCGTGCTGCAATATCCAATGCGGTACCATGATCGACTGATGTACGAATGATGGGCAAGCCAAGCGTGATGTTCACGCCCTGACCAAAGGTTGCAAACTTCAATACTGGCAAGCCCTGATCGTGATACATCGCGAGGATGCAATCAGCATCTTTCAGGTATTTGGGTTGGAACAGCGTATCCGCCGGATATGGACCAGACACTTGCCAGCCACGTGCACGCGCAGCATCGATCACAGGTTTGATCACCTCGATCTCCTCGCGCCCGAGATAACCGTCTTCGCCCGCATGCGGGTTCAGACCGGCCACCATGATACGAGGATCGGCAATACCGAACTGCTGCTTCAGATCCGCATGCATGATGGACAGCGTACGCGAGAGGCTCTCTCGCGTGATGGCCGCACTCACGTCCTTAAGCGGCAAATGCGTGGTCGCCAGCGCGACCCTCAGCATCGTGCCATGCGTCGGACCAGCCAGCATCATCACGACCTGCTGCACACCGGTTTTTTCGGCCAGGTACTCGGTATGTCCGGTGAAAGCGATGCCGGCATCATTGATCGTGCTCTTCTGCACGGGCGCAGTGACGATTGCATCTACCCACTGATTCATCGCCACGTCGACAGCGATATCCAGCGTCTCTAGTACGGCTGGACCATTACGGGCATCCAGTTCGCCAGACACTGGGCGCACGGCCAACGGACAATCGATCAGACTGAGTCTCCCCGGTTCGCGAGGCAGGGTCTGAAGTGCGGCAGGCGACCCCAGCGACGGGATGCGACGCTCTGAGGAGAACGCCAAAGCCAGCGCTTGCAGCTGCTGGGCATCACCGATCAGAACGACGTCGAGAGTACCGGCCTCCAGCGCGGCGCGCACGGAGATTTCAGGACCTATGCCTGCCGGCTCGCCGCAGGTGATGGCTATGCGCGGACAAGGCATGGCAAAGAGGTCAAATGCAGTTATTGCGTGCGCGGACTGAATTCGTCGAGTCGGTATTCGACGTAAGCACGGTCGCGCAACTGGCGCAGCCAGTCTTCGTAAGCTTCTTCCAGCTTCTGGTCGCGCAAGGCTTGCCGCGCCATCAGCCGCTGTCGCTCACGCGAGACTTCTTCGGTCTTGCGCTCCAGGACTTCAATCAGGTGATAGCCAAAGGGTGATTCGACAGGATCACTGACCTGACCGGGACGCAGGGAATTCATCGCGCGCTCGAATTCGGGCACGGTATCGCCCGGATAGATCCAGCCGAGATCACCACCTTTGCTCGCTGAACCATCATTCGAATACAGTCGCGCGAGGTCTTCGAATTTTGCAGCCTTGTTATCAAGCCGCTCCCTCAGCTCGGCAAGCTTGCGCCTAGCCTCGGATGAGGACACGATCTGGTTCACCTTGATCAGAATATGGCGGGCACGCGTCTGCTGGACCATCGTGCCCACGCCAGCCTTAGTGGCGCCGACGGCGCGACGCCCGTTCAGCTTAAGCACATGAAAGCCGTTCGCGCTGCGCACCAGTGGCGCGATCTCGCCATCGCCAATTTTTTCTACAGCATCAACGAATAGTTGCGGCAAACGTGACACGCTGCGCCAGCCCAGATCACCGCCGGACAGGGCATCACCTGCATCGGAAAAACTCGCCGCGACTTTTGCGAAATCCGTACCTGATTTCAGCTGTGCAACCGCCGTCTCCGCACGCTTGCGGCGTTCGGCGATCTGCTGGGGTGAGGCATTCTCTGGCACGCGTACCAAGATCTGAGCGATGCTCAGTTCCTGTTGGCTGGCTTCGGGCTTGCCGCCGGCGGCAGCGAGATAGTTATCCACCTCGGAATCGGCAATCTGCAATTTGTTGTCGACTTCGCGCTCACGCAAGCGCTGCAGGGTGATTTCTTCGCGAATCTCTTCACGAAAGCGAGCGAAAGACAGTCCGTCACGTTCAAGCTGATCGCGGAAACTCTGCACCGACAGCTGATTCTGCTCGGCGATACGAGCGACTGCGCGATCGAGCATGATGTCGTCGATGCGAATGCCGCTCTCACGCGCCAATTGCATTTGAGCACGCGTGACGATCATGCGCTCCAGCAGTTGTTTCTGTAGCACGTCACGCGGCGGCATCTGCATGTTCTGGCGCTTCATGCGCTGCTCAATCAGCGCCATCCGATCATTGAGCTCCTTGAGAGTGACGACTTCCGTGTTCACCACGGCGACAATCGCGTCGATCAATACCGGCTGCTTGGCAGAGGTTTTGTCTTGCGCCCACACAGGAGCAGAAATAACAGTCACGGCAACGGCGAGCATCGCAGCCATCGACAGGCTGCGGGACATCGCAAGCGGAATGAACCGGTTCACGGCAATCATCATGGCATTCTCAATCAGTAGGTTTCGTACGGATAATCGGTGGAACCCAGCGGCTGGTAACCTGGTACGTTGGCGCGCAGCGCGCGCATCGGATTCGCGCCCAACATGGACAGGCCATTGAATTCCAGCTGCAGGAAGACCGTGGTGTTGGCCACGCTCTGGGCGGTCGGGACACGCTGGCCGACAATCCGGAAGATCCAGCAATCCGCCTTGTACTCAATACCGGCCAGCGACTGACCGAGCTGGCCTTCTTTCAGCAAATAGCTGATCCTGCCCACACCGTACCAACGGTCGCCGAGCGGCCACTGAGAGGAGATATCGATCAGCTCGAAGTTGGAGTTCGGATCGTTCGGCAGATTCCGGACGTCACGTCGGTATTGCACATTGAGCACTTTCATTGGTGCCGGCTGCCAGAAGGCGCCAATATTCATGCGGTTCAGTTCATTGCGGCTCTGACTGAACTGGAAGTTGGAATCGACGCGGAGCTGATCGGTCACCCGGCCTGAGCCCAGGAACAGCATGTCGGATCGCGTTTCGGTGGGCAGCAGCGTGGAATCATTCAGTGTCACGCGCTGGTCAGAAAAGGAAAAACGCTGCGCGATCGCCAAGCGTACCCGCTCCATGCCATTTTGCTGCAGGTAGCGCGTCGTCAGTGCTGTCGTCACCTGATTGGCATCGCTGATACGATCGTTACCCACAAAACGGTTCTCGCGAAATACTGTCGCGAAATTGAAGTCGGCCTCGGTAGAATCGAAATTCGGGTAGAGCGTGGAATCCTGTCGCTTGTACGGAGTATGCGTATAAAACACGCGAGGCTCGAAGGTTTGTATCGCGGCATTGCCAAACAAGCTGGCATCGCGCTCATAGATCAGGCCTGAATCCAGCGAAAAAGTGGGTAGCGTTCGGTTGGGCGCGGTCATGCTTGGCGCCGCTGTCTGATCCAGACTGTAGACCGTGCTATGGAGTGACGCACTGGGGCGCAGAAAAAAGCCCGGTGTCTGATAACTGTAGGTCAGCCGTGGGTTGACCACCATCCGGTCACCTTGGCGCGGCATGCCATCCGTTGGTATGAACGTCTGGTGAAAACGCGTGAACTCGGAACCCAGCGACCAGTTCAGCCCGGTATTGTTCTCGCCGTAATAGTTGTAATTCAGTTGAGGAAGCCGGCTGTAGGGGCGCTGAATGACTGCGTTGCTGCTGCGATCCTGGAGCACTTGGTACTCGGTCAGCCTGCCACTGGCAGTCCAGTCCTGACTACCGTAATCCAGCCGGACATCGCGCACCAGCAGACGGCGAGCAATACCGGGCTGGTAGGCCCAAACCCGGCTGAATGGAAAATCGCGCGCGTAATCATCGTCCGACGCGGCATTCAGATTGGTGTTCAGTGTCAGGCCCTGCCCAAGCGTGTGCTTGTGGCGCGAGGACGCAGCCCAGCGGCTGCTGCCGGTCTGGTTGTCTCGATCGATCACCTCGAAATTGGCCTGACCGCCGTATTCTTCACCCAGATAACGCGCGCTGCCGCCTAACATCAAACCGCGACGTGTGATGTAGTGCGGCGCGAGTATCAGATCGCGATTGGGTGCGATGTTCCAGTAATACGGCGTGACCACTTCCAGTCCGCCAGAGGTTGATGTCGCAATGGTTGGCGCGAGAAAGCCGGAGACGCGCTCATCGCTGAGCGGGAAAGACAACTTGGGCGCGCCCACCAGCGGCACGCCTTTGAACACGACCACCGCATTTTCTGCGACACCGATCTCGCGGCCATTGTCCAGCGCCAGTGATCCGGAACGCAGATACCAGTCAGGATCAGGGCCTTCGCAGGTGGTATAGAAGCCACCGATGACGGTAGCTTTGTCCTGCGACTCAAATTCGATGCGGTCGGCCTTGCCGTGCGCGTTCATGCGCATGAGCTTGTAGACAGGACTTTGCAGGACACCCTCGCCAGTGTCCAGCTTCAGGCGCAACTCGTTGCCGGAGAACTGATTACCTTCGCGCTGAAGGCGCACATTACCGATCGCATTCACTCGGTCTTCAACGATGTCGTATGTCATGCGATCGGCTTCGATCTGCGTCTTGCCACGCCTGATGCCGACCTGACGTTCCATGCTGACCTCGTGATCGGGACGGCCGGTGATCTGCTCCGCTTCGAATGAAGTGGGCCCATTGTCATCGGGGGCACCCTCGATCCATGGGCGAGTTTGCGCGACTGACAGCGCGGGCAAAAGGGCCAGTGCGAGCGCCAAAGCACTCAGGCGCAGTTCGGCAACAGGTTGTAGAAGAGGCAATCGCCGGATCATGAGCGGGTAAGAGGCTGTGTCAGCGCCGCGAATCTGAGGTTAATCCCTTATTATATGGGAACTCACTGCGCGCGCCGGCTCATGGCGGTGCTTTCAACTTGTCAATCTGCATCCCTTTTGATTTCCGATGTCCGAATCTCCGAAGACCGACCGACGCCTTGACGATATTTCTGCTTGGCTGACGCAGCTCGATTCTCCGAAAACTTTGCCCGATACACTGAGGGCTGCGTCTGCTGACGCCAGCTTCCGGCGCTACTTCCGAGTCGACACTGTCGATGGCGGTTCGCTGATCGTGATGGACGCGCCGCCGCCGCAAGAAAATGTGCGGCCATTCCTGCAAGTGGCCGATTTGTTCGGCAAAACAGGCGTGACCGTCCCACAAGTGCTAGCTAAAGATATTACTCGCGGATTTTTGCTGCTCTCTGATCTTGGGTCGACTACTTATCTGAAGCAGCTTAGTGCTGACACTGCGCACAAGCTGTATCTCGACGCCATTGATGCACTGATCTTATTGCAGGTGCAGAGCCGCCCCGGCCAGTTGCCAGAATATGATCGCGCAGCATTGCACCGCGAACTGATGCTGTTCCCGGATTGGTATGTCAGCAAACACTTAGGCGCTCGCCTGAATGATGCGCAAACTACGTCGCTGAATCAGGTATTCGACGCGCTGCTGGCGAATAATCTCGCTCAGCCACAGGTGTATGTACACCGTGACTATCACTCGCGCAATCTGATGGTGCTGGACAAGGGCAATCCAGGCATTCTGGATTTTCAAGACGCGCTATATGGCCCAATCACGTATGACTTGGTATCGCTGCTGCGGGATGCGTATATTCAGTGGGATGAAGAGATGGTACTCGACTGGGTGATACGTTACTGGGAACGTGCGCGTCGAGCAGGCCTGCCCGTCAGTCATGATGTCGATGCTTTCTACAAGGATGTCGAATTCATGGGCCTGCAGCGCCACCTGAAGGTGCTGGGCATTTTCGCTCGACTGTACCACCGCGATGGCAAAGATGGTTACTTGAATGATATTCCGCTGGTGATGGACTATACCCGCAAGACCGCTTATCGCTACAAGGAATTCACACCGCTGATCAAGCTGCTCGACACGCTGGACGAAAACACTACCAAGATCGGCTATACCTTCTGAACGCGCAACCATGAAGGCTATTATTTTTGCTGCAGGACGCGGCGAGCGCATGCGGCCCCTGACCGACACCTGCCCCAAGCCCTTGCTGCAGGTACGCGGCCGGCCACTGATTGTCTGGCATATTCTGAACCTGGTGCGCGCGGGCATCAAAGAGATCGTGATCAACCATGCACATTTGGGTCAGATGATCGAAGATGCGCTCGGCGATGGCAGTCAGTTCGGTGCGCGCATTACTTACTCGCCCGAGGGTACCGCGCTAGAGACGGCGGGTGGCATCGCACAAGCCCGCCACTTGCTCGGCGACCAACCCTTCCTTGCCATCGCCGGCGATGTCTACTGCCCTCACTTCGATTTTTCAGCGGCGAAGGGCGTACTCGAAGAAAACGACGTCTGGGGCAAGCCGCATGGCAAGGAAACCCGCGACCTTGGCTGGCTGTATCTAGTGAAGAACCCTGCGCATCACCCGGAAGGTGATTTTGCGCTGGAGAGCTACGCGATATCCAATGAAGGCTTGCCACGCTATACGTTTTCCGGCATCGGTGTCTACCGCCCGGAGATGTTCGACACCGTAACGCCAGGCAGCAGCGCCAAGCTCGCACCCATTCTGCGCGAGTTTGCGAATCAGCGCAGAATAGGCGGCGAAATCTACCGGGGCGACTGGACCGATGTCGGTACAGTCGAACGGCTAGAGCAGCTCAACGCACCTCTCAATTACAAGAATTGATCATGAACCCCTACGCAAATCGCCGCGCCCGTGTGCTCGCGCAAATGCAGGCGCAAGGCGGAGGCGTGGCCATCATTCCCACTGCCCCGGAAGTGATGCGCAATGCCGATGCCGATTATCCGTACCGACATGACAGCTATTTTTATTACCTCACAGGCTTCACCGAGCCCGAGGCAACGCTGGTCCTGGTAGCTGGCGAAAAAGATCAAACCATCCTGTTCTGTCGCGAAAAAAATGAAGAGCGCGAGATCTGGGATGGCTATCGCTATGGGCCCGAGGCTGCACGTGAGGCGTTTGGTCTCGATGCCGCCTATTCAATCGCCAGCATCGACACTGAGCTACCAAAACTGATGGCGAATGCACCCGCGTTATTTTATGCGCTGGGCAGCAGCAGCCGGCTAGATGACCAGATCAAAGGCTGGCTGAATGCCGTGCGGGCCCAGGTGCGTGCCGGGGTGACCGCCCCCAGTGCAGCGATCGATATTCGCGTGATCTTGAATGAAATGCGGCTCGTCAAAGATGCGTATGAGATTGGCATCATGCAGCGCGCCGCTGACATCACCGCAGAGGCGCACGCGCGCGCGATGCGCTGCTCACGCGCCGGCCTGCGCGAATATCATCTCGAAGCCGAACTGCTGCATGAGTTCCGGCGTAATGGCTCGCAATTTCCCGCCTATGGATCGATCGTTGCCGCCGGACCGAATGCCTGCGTGCTGCATTACCGGGCGGGCGATGCCGAACTGCGCGATGGCGAACTGGTGCTGATTGATGCCGGCTGCGAACTGGACAGCTATGCTTCCGACATCACTCGCACCTTCCCGGTGAGTGGCAAGTTCAGTGGCTCGCAAAAGGCGCTGTACGAGATCGTGCTGGACGCGCAGTACGCCGCGATTGCCGCCACCCGCCCCGGCGCGCGCTTTACTGACGGACATGATGCCGCGCTAAAGGTACTCGCGCAGGGCATGCTCGACACAGGTCTCCTCGACAAGAACAAGGTCGGCTCGCTGGATGACGTAATTGCAAACGGTAACTATCGTCAGTTCTACATGCATCGCACCGGTCACTGGTTGGGCATGGATGTGCACGATGTCGGCGACTACCGAGACCCAGCGCCTGCCGGCGCTGAAAAGCCATGGCGCACGCTAGCGCCGGGAATGGTGCTCACCATCGAACCCGGCATCTATGTGCGTCCCGCCGAAGGCGTACCCGACGCTTTTTGGCACATCGGCATACGCATCGAGGATGACGCACTAGTGACCACAGACGGCTGCGACATACTGACGCGCAAGGCGCCGAAGACGGTGGCAGAGATTGAAGCAGTAATGAAAGGCTGATAGCTACGCCATGACTGCTCAGGTCGATATCGCCATTGCAGGTGCTGGCCCGGTTGGCATGGCAACCGCGGCGATGCTGATCAAGCGCGGCGTGGCCGCCGAGCGTATTGCACTGATCGATGGCAAAGCCGCACAAGCCGCACAGCAAGATCCACGCTCGATCGCGCTCTCGGAGGGCAGCCGGCAGCTACTTGAACAGATTGGCGCGTGGAAGGCCTTCGGCACACCAATCACAGAAATTCATGTGTCGCGTCGCGGCAGTTTTGGCAGAACACTGATCGATGCCTCGGATTATGGACTGCCTGCACTCGGGTATGTGTGCCGGTATGGGGCGGTGGTGGAAGCGCTAGATTTGGTTTTGCTTCACTCAGGCATCCATAGGCTGCGGCCGGCAACTGTCATCGGATTCGACGAAACCCAAGCCGAGATCCGGCTGCAGCTTGACGATGGTGACAGGCTGCGTGCACGACTACTGATACAGGCCGAAGGCGGCACCTACGGCCAACAGCAACCGCGCGAGCGTCAGCATGATTATCAGCAGACAGCCATCATCGCGCAGGTACGGACTGACGCCGCGCCCCCGGGTCGTGCGTTTGAGCGGTTCACGGCAGAGGGTCCTCTGGCACTGCTGCCGCAAGATGGTGCGTACTCGATGGTCTGGTGTATGCGCCCGAATACCGCAGAGCGTTTGCAACAGCTGGACAATGAGCAATTCATGCAGTCGTTACAGGAAGTTTTCGGTCAGCGTGCGGGCCGATTTACACAGATCGGCGCTCGTCACGCCTATCGCCTGGGACTCAATGCAGAACCCCGGTCGACACCGCGAATCCTTGCTATTGGCAACGCGGCGCAAACGCTGCACCCGGTTGCAGGTCAGGGCTTGAATCTTGGCCTGCGCGATGCCTCCGTGCTGGCAAGCCTGCTCGCCAAAGAGATCACGCCGGAATCACTATCGATGTTCTCGACCGCGCAACGTAATGACCGGCGAATGACGACAAGCCTCACGGATCTGATGGCACGGGTGTTCGCCAGCTCGCCAGATCAATCAATCGTTCAGGGCATATTGGGGCTGTCACTGGGGTTGATCGATGTTGTGCCATCCGCCAAGCGTCTGCTGGCTGAACAAATGATGTACGGCGTACGCTAATGCCGAGTCAAGGACGGATCATGTGCAATAAAAAAGCGGACCGCAGTCCGCTTTTTTATTTGTGGGCTCAGCGAATCAATCGACTGCCTTGACCATGTCTTCAATGACTTTCTTCGCATCGCCGAAGACCATCATGGTCTTATCCATGTAGAAGAGTTCATTGTCCAAACCTGCGTAACCGGCCGCCATGGAGCGTTTGTTGACAATGATAGTCTTGGCTTTGTAAGCCTCAAGAATCGGCATGCCGGCAATCGACGACTTCGGATCTTTCGCTGCCGGGTTCACGACATCGTTCGCACCCAGCACCAAGACCACATCGGCCTGACCGAATTCGCTGTTGATATCCTCCATCTCGAAAACCTGGTCGTAGGGGACCTCAGCTTCGGCGAGCAGCACGTTCATATGGCCTGGCATACGGCCGGCGACTGGATGGATCGCATATTTGACCGTCACACCTTTGTGCGCAAGTTTTTCGGAGAGCTCCATCAGCGCATGCTGCGCACGCGCGACCGCGAGTCCGTAGCCGGGAACGATGATCACAGTCTCGGCATTGCCCATCAGGAAGGCAGCATCATCGGCAGAGCCCGACTTGACATTACGTTGCTGCTGAGAGCCAGCCTCAGCCGCGCTGGCGTCGCCACCAAAACCACCGAGGATCACGCTAAAGAAAGAGCGATTCATCGCCTTGCACATGATGTAAGACAAAATCGCGCCAGAGGATCCCACCAGCGAACCAGCGATGATCAACATCGAGTTATTGAGCGAGAAGCCGATGCCCGCCGCCGCCCAGCCGGAGTAGCTGTTCAGCATCGATACCACCACCGGCATGTCAGCACCACCAATGGGAATGATGATCATGACACCCAGCACAAAAGCAATCGCAGTCATCACGATAAACGGTGTCCATGCTGCCTCGACACCGGGTGCCACCACGAATACCAGTCCTGCTCCGATCATCACGACTGCCAGTGCCAAATTCAGCAGATGCTGACCGGGGAAGACGACCGGCGCGCCCTGGAACAGGCGGAATTTGTATTTGCCGGCCAGCTTGCCAAACGCAATGACCGAGCCCGAGAACGTGATCGCGCCGACGAAGGTACCGATGAAGAGTTCAAGTCGGTTGCCCAGCGGGATGGGCTCATCACGCGAGGAGATGCCAAACGCCCAGGGCTCGGACACCGCGGCCACGGCGATGCAGACTGCCGCCAAACCAATCAACGAGTGCATCGCAGCGACTAGCTCAGGCATCTTGGTCATCTCGACGCGCTTGGCCAGCACCGCACCGATGCTGCCACCGACGATGACGCCGAGCGCCAGCAAGCCATAGCCCATGCCTTGTGGCGCTTCTGCCTTGAGTTTCACGATCAGCGCAATGGTGGTGAACGCGGCAATTGCCATCCCGGTCATACCGAAAGCGTTACCTTGGCGCGCAGTCGAGGGATGCGACAGGCCCTTGAGCGCCTGAATGAAACAGATGGACGCCAGAAGGTACAGCAGAGTAACTAGATTCATGCTCATTATTAAGCCTCTTCTTTTTTGGCCTGAGCCTTGGGCTCTTTTTTCTTGAACATTTCCAGCATGCGCTGGGTAACGAGAAAGCCGCCGAACACATTGACGGCAGCCAGTGCAACCGCCAGCGTGCCCATGAACTGCCCGACCGGGCCCTCGGTCAGCGCCGCCGCAAGCATCGCGCCGACGATGATGATGGCCGACACCGCATTGGTAACGGCCATCAGCGGCGTATGCAGTGCGGGTGTCACGGTCCAGACCACGTGATAACCGACGTAGATCGCCAGCACGAAAATGATCAGGTTGATGATGGTATGACTGACTTCCATGGTGTCCTCTTGGCGACGGTTGAGGCTGCTTGCGCAATCCTTGGTAATGCTTATTTCTTCAGGCCGGTGATCCGGTTCTTTTCATCGACAAAGACGACTTTCGGTTTGTACGATGAGACTTCTTCTTCGTTCATTGGCGAATAGGTGCAAATGATCAGCAAATCACCCAATTGCGCCAAACGAGCTGCCGCACCATTAAGCGATATCTCGCCCGTGCCGCGCTTGCCCCGTATCGCGTAGGTGGAGAAGCGCTCGCCATTGTTGATGTTGTACAGCTCGATTTTTTCAAACTCGCGGATATCGGCCGCTTCCAGCAAATCTTCGTCAATGCCGCACGAGCCTTCGTAGTTAAGGTCGCACTGCGTGACTGACGCACGATGAATCTTCGCGCGCAGCATGATACGTTGCATGAAAACTCCTACTTGCGCAGTACTTCACCACCGCTGCACATCATCGTGGCAGCAACGATTTCGTCGCTGCGATCGATGTGCAGCGCGCCCTCCTTGTCGATGATTAGCTTCAGGAAGTCCAGCACATTACGCGCATACAGCGCCGAAGCATCCGCAGCAACCAGCGCAGGGATGTTGGGCTCACCAATGATCGTCACGCCATGTTTGATAACCGTCTTGCCCAGTTCGGAGAGCGGACAATTACCGCCCTGTTCGACGGCCATGTCGACGATCACCGAGCCCGGCTTCATCGCTTTGACGGTCTCTTCGCCGATCAGCACCGGCGCCTTGCGGCCCGGGATCAGTGCCGTGGTAATGATGATGTCAGCCTGCTTGGCGCGCTCATGCACAAGTGCCGCCTGACGTTTCATCCACGCCTCGGGCATCGGGCGCGCATAGCCGCCGACGCCCTGTGCAATTTCACGCTCTTCGTCGGTTTCGTAGGGCACATCGATGAATTTCGCGCCCAGCGATTCAACTTGTTCTTTCACTGGTGGACGTACGTCAGAGGCTTCGATCACTGCGCCCATGCGCTTGGCGGTCGCAATCGCCTGCAGACCCGCCACACCCACGCCCATGATCAGTACGCGTGCCGCTTTGACAGTACCGGCTGCGGTCATCAGCATAGGCATGAAGCGAGGGTACGCATTGGCCGCCAAGAGCACCGCTTTGTAGCCCGCGATGTTCGCTTGCGAGGAAAGCACATCCAGCGATTGCGCGCGGGTGATACGCGGCGCCGCCTCCAATGCGAAAGCAGAGAGGCCAGCCGCGGCCATCGCCTGATTGTTGTCGGTGTCAAATGGATTGAGCATGCCAATCAGCACGCCGCCGGATTTCATGGCGGCGCGCTCGTCAGCCGACGGTGCTCTCACTTTAAGAACCATCTCCGCGCTGAATGCCTCGGCGGCAGAAACGATTTGAGCGCCGGCTGCGGAAAACGCCTCATCGGTAATGCTGGCGGCTACGCCCGCACCTGACTGGACGACCACCTGATGCTTGGCGGCGACAAGTTTTTTCACTGTCTCAGGTGTCGCAGCTACCCGCGTTTCACCCTGCCGCGTCTCGGCTGGGATGCCGATTTTCATGGGGGTTCTCCAAAAAAAATGAAGGTCGAATCTTACACGCAAATTAAAAAACAGAACAACCGTTCTTTTTCTGCGGCGTCAGTGCCTTGTCCATGCTGGGCCTATGACGATTTTGTTGCCGAATTTATTGCTGACGTCTGCGAGAGCTTATCCGTTTGAAACCATTTGAATTCGTTAACAAAGGCGTGAATTCTGCCTCTCAACGCAGGCGTTGGGGGAGGTTCATGCTTGATACGCCCCAAGCATGATGCAGTCAGTGACACTACGGAGACTACGTGCGTGCGGGTAAAATATTGGGTCTTTTAAGGAAACCATGCCTACCCTCTGGAAACCCTCGGTCACTGTTGCGGCCATCATCGAACGCGAAGGCCGGTTTCTTCTCGTGGAAGAGGAAACCAGCGACGGTATACGCTTCAATCAACCTGCCGGACATCTTGATCCGGGCGAGTCGCTGATCGACGCAGTTGCACGGGAGGCTCTGGAAGAAACGGCGTTCGATTTCACGCCTGAATCGCTGGTGGGCATCTACATGTCTCGTTACGTTTCCAGCCGCAACAGCGAGGAAGTGACTTATCTGCGATTTGCCTTCGCCGGAACATTGGGCGGCCGGCATGATCGTCCCTTGGACGAGGGCATACTCCGAACCATCTGGATGACTCGCGAGGAGCTACTCGCCTGCCAGGAAAAACATCGCAGTCCCTTGGTGATTCAATGCGTGGATGACTATCTGCTGGGCAAGCGCAGTCCCTTGTCACTGCTTTACACTCATCCAAGCGTTACACGCCACAGCTATGCGTAAGAAGGTCGTGCTGGGCATGTCGGGCGGCGTGGATTCGTCCGTCGCAGCCTGGCTGCTCAAACAACAGGGGTATGAAGTCATCGGCCTGTTCATGAAGAACTGGGAAGACGATGACGATGACGAATACTGCTCGACCCGACAGGACTGGATCGACGCCGTTAGCGTGGCTGATGTGGTGGGTGTCGATATCGAGGCCGTTAATTTTGCATCCGAGTACAAGGATCGCGTGTTCGCCGAATTCCTGCGCGAGTACGAATCGGGCAGAACGCCCAACCCCGACGTACTGTGCAACGCTGAAATAAAATTCAAGGCATTTCTTGATCACGCGATGAGCCTGGGCGCAGACCTGATCGCTACCGGGCACTACGCTCGCGTGCGCGAGATCGATGGCCGGTTCGAACTGCTCAAAGCGGTAGACGCAAGCAAAGACCAGAGTTATTTTTTACACCGGCTTAACCAAGCTCAGCTCTCGCGCACGCTGTTTCCTCTCGGGGATCTGCACAAGACCGAGATTCGCAAGATTGCCGACAAACTTGAGCTGCCGAATGCACGTAAAAAGGATTCGACTGGCATTTGCTTCATCGGCGAGCGCCCCTTCCGCGAATTCCTCAACCGCTACCTGTCATTCCGACCCGGGCCGATGATGACCCCCGAGAGACAAATCGTCGGCGAGCATGTTGGGCTGTCTTTCTACACCCTCGGTCAGCGGAAAGGCATCGGTCTGGGTGGCATGAAAAAGTCCGCCAGCGTCGATGGCCACCATGACGCCTGGTATGTGGCTCGCAAAGATGTGGCCAACAACATCCTGTATGTGGTGCAAGGACACGATCACCCTTGGCTGCTGTCGCACTCGCTTGAGGCTGGTCAGGTCAGTTGGGTCGCCGGTCACAACCCGCCTGAGGGCCCCGTCTCGGCCAAGACTCGTTACCGACAGTCGGATACCGTCTGCTTTCACCGCCCCATGCCCGACGGCCAGTTCAGCCTGAATTTTCATGATGCTCAGTGGGCGATCACTCCCGGGCAAAGCGCCGTTCTGTATGACGGTGACGTTTGTCTTGGGGGAGGGATCATCGCCGCCAGCGGTACGAGCGCCGGCTGAACAGACCGCCGATCCGGCTAAGACGTCAGCAGGATGTCGTCCCCACCCGGGATGCCGGTGAACGGCTTGGCCCAGCGCTTGCGCCCCCGCCTCCCTCAGATTTTCTCTGGGCGAATCAAACTAACGCCAAAGAACCCCTTGCCAAGCGCCCGAGAATCGCCAATAATCTAAACAAGAATTGTTCGCATTTACAAAAAGACAGCAATTCCAAGCCCGCCCCTCACTTCCTCGGATCGATTCCAGCCATGATCGTTTGCATCTGTCACAACGTGTCGGACAAAGCCATACGGCAAGCGATTGCCTCAGGCGCAGGATCGCTGCATGAGGTCCGCAGCCAGCTCAATCTTGGCAGCTGCTGCGGGAAATGCCTTCCCTGCGCGCGGACGATCGTTCGAGAGTCGCTTGAAGACACCTCTCGCACGATCACCGAAGTTCGCCGCGAACCTGTGATCGCCTGAGCCTCCTTTGCGCCGCCGCGCTCTCGCGGTGTGATCGCTTTCACTTGCCGCACCATGGCAGCCCTGTTCGCACCTCACTCATCTCGCTGAATCGTTCGCACTTTGCGAATGATTCGCAATCATTCTTCCAGAACGGAGTGATTAAAAAAGATCCGTGGCCTTTATCGCTGACTGATTGTCACCCAGCGATTCATTTTGCTGAGCCACGGCTATCACCGCTTTGCTAGCTCGGCATACAAACAGGGTTCAAAAAGCACCTCCCTGATTCATGGCTCATACACATTGAGTCGAATGACGCGGTAAGATTCGGTCTGTGCTGGACAATCCTGATTCACGACATTCAACACAGCGAGGTATTCATGAAGGGCGACCCGAACATCATCAAGCTGCTCAATGATCAGCTGACCAATGAGCTGACTGCAATCAATCAGTACTTCCTGCATGCACGGATGTACAAGCACTGGGGTCTGGAAAAGCTGGGCAAGAAAGAATATGAAGAGTCTATTGGCGAGATGAAGCATGCCGATATCCTTATCGATCGCATCCTGATGCTAGAAGGACTTCCTAACCTTCAGGCGCTGCATAAGCTGATGATCGGTGAGAATACGCCAGAGATGCTCGACTGCGACCTGCAACTCGAAAAGATCTCACAGCAGACGCTGAAGGACGGTGTGGCTGCTTGCGAGGCCGCGCGCGACTATGTGTCGCGAGAGATCTTCCAGAAAATCCTCGATGACACAGAAGAGCATATCGACTGGATCGAGACCCAGAAAGATTTGATCGAGAAAATTGGACTGCAAAATTACTTGCAATCCCAGATGAATGACGATTGAACGCCACTAACCGTTCAGGACAAAAGCCCCGCCGCCTGCTCAGCAGACCTTGACTCGAGCAGCGGTGATCACGAAAATTTTCTGCAGAAGACGCAGATGAATGCCGGACATCAGACAGTCGGGAATGTGTCGCGGAATGATTGGCGATCCGAGAGTTTTTCGAAAAGATGGGCAAGATTCGGATGATCGCCACGCCAGTCCATCTCCGGGAAACGGAAAGAGATCCACCCTAGCGCGCATCCGACAGCGATATCGGCCAGCGAGATATGCGTGCCGACGCAAAACGGAGCCTCACCCAAACCGGACGCCATGGCCTTGATGCCGGCGCGTACTTTGCCATGCTGACGCTCGACCCACTCATCGCTGCGCTTTTCTTCGGGCCGCAGCAGGGTTTCAAGGCGAATAAGGATCCCGGCATCCATTACACCGTCCGCCAGCGCCTCCCAACACTTGACACTGGCACGCTCACGACCGGAGCCTGGAATCAATTTGCCTACGGGTGACATCGTATCCAGATACTCCACAATCACACGCGAATCGAACATCGCGCCCCCATCTTCCATGATCAGACAAGGAACCTTGCCCAAAGGATTGGCCTCGGCGATTGTCGAATCAGGCGACCACACATCCTCAAGCACGAACTCGTACTCCAGCTTCTTCTCAGCCATGACAATCCGGACTTTGCGCACGTAGGGGCTAGCGAGAGATCCAAGCAGTTTCATAGTGATTCGACAATGATTCGAAGGACGCGGATTATAGCACTGGCAAATAACAGCACATCTCTCCGCTTGATGTGTCGGCGGGATACCGGTTTAACGGATGGTAAAATCACACGCTTACCGATCAGTTGACCGCAGCACGCCTGCTCGTTTGCTATGCCACTCCCCTCCCTTTCCACCCTTACTGCACTCTCACCGCTCGACGGCCGCTATGCCGCCAAGATGGACATACTGCGCCCGATACTTTCCGAATCAGGGTTCATGCACCACCGAGTGAAAGTAGAGATCGCTTGGCTGACCGCCTTGTCGGAAGCGGGTTTTCCCGAACTGAAGCCTTTCTCGCCTACTGCACGCGCGGTGTTGGACAAACTGGCTAGTGATTTCAGCGAAGCTGATACAGAACGTATCAAGGCTATTGAGGCGGTCACAAATCATGATGTGAAAGCTGTCGAGTACTGGATCAAGGAAAAAGTGCAACATCTGCCTGAGTTGATGGCAGCGTCTGAGTTCATCCATTTTGCTTGCACATCTGAAGATATCAATAACACCTCGCACGGCATGATGCTCAAGGCGGCACGTGATACGGTGCTGCTGCCAGCAATAGACAACGTGATTGCCCGACTGGTCGAGATCGCCCATGCCAACGCCGACGTACCGATGATGTCGCGTACCCATGGGCAACCCGCAAGCCCGACGACGCTGGGTAAAGAAGTGGCAAATGTCGTCGCGCGACTGAGACACGCCCGACAGCGTATCGCTGATGTGGAAATTCTAGGAAAGATGAATGGCGCCGTAGGCAATTACAATGCACATCTTTCCGCTTACCCTGAGTTCGACTGGCCGGCCTTCTCGCGCAAGGTGGTTGAAGAGTGTCTGGGGCTGACATTTAACCCCTACACCATACAGATCGAGCCTCATGACTATATTGCCGAGCTGTTCGATGCAGTCGCGCGCGCAAACACTATTCTGCTCGACCTGAACCGCGACATCTGGGGCTATATCTCACTGGGCTTTTTCAAGCAAAAAACCAAAGTAGGCGAGATTGGGTCTTCGACCATGCCGCACAAGGTCAATCCGATTGACTTTGAAAATTCCGAAGGCAACCTGGGTATGGCAAATGCCGTACTCAAGCACATGGCTGAAAAACTTCCAGTTTCTCGCTGGCAGCGCGATCTGACTGACTCCACCGTGCTACGCAACATCGGCGTCGGTTTCGGCTACACGCTGCTAGCTTATGACAGCTGCCTGCGTGGACTAAACAAGCTGGAAGTGAATCACGCCCGCATGGCCGACGATCTCGACAACAACTGGGAAGTGCTAGCCGAGCCAGTTCAGACGGTGATGCGACGTTATGGCATAGAGAACCCGTATGAACAACTAAAGGAACTCACGCGCGGCAAGGGCATCTCTCGCGACGCCCTTCGCGAATTCATCGACGGACTAGCCATCCCTCAGGAAGCCAAGGATCACTTGCTGGCGATGACGCCGGCTTCCTATCTGGGGTTGGCGGGAAAGCTAGCCAAGGATATCTGACGCCCAGATCGGGAGCGATCAGTGCGAATCCGATGCGAACACTCCATCCAGCGAGGTTGCCGTCAAAACGGCATCAGTCCAACCATCGAGTTTGCTCTCCTCTGCTTGCGAGAGATGATCATGAACCCAATCCGGCAATTCACCAAAACGTCGCCATAGCTGCCTTTCCAGTAGCTGGACTTTGCCCTTGAGAAGCCCCTGCTGCATTCCCTGCTGCATTCCCTTCTCCATGCCCGCCTGCATACCCTCTTCTTTTGCCAGTTGCTCTATCGACGTGATGTAAACCATCTTCGATTCCTCCTCCAGTGTGTTCAGATCCTGCCT
>RGFZ01000141.1 GCA_010024875.1 Oxalobacteraceae bacterium
TGCCGCACCAAATTCCAATAGTTTCAAGTTGCGAGTCACCCAATTACGAAGTTTGGGTTGATATATAACTTAGCACCATAGCCTCTTGCCGTCTTGTGGAATGGAACATGCTCGCAAATTTCCAGACCCCTATGGACACCAAAATAAGACGAATGTCTAAACATTTCTGTTTTATAAATGCCCATCCCGCCAAACGCTGACTCTACTTCGAGCCAGCCTCTCAGTAAGCATCCGGTAACCACCGTCTAGCCTGAAGCGGCCTCTTCCGATAGTCTCTTCTGCTTTGCCTGCACATGCCACGGCAAGAGCTCAGCCACCCGATTGACCGGGTAGTCTGCAATCACGGTGAGCACGTCGCGCAGGTAGCTTTCCGGATTCATGCCATTGAGCTTAGCCGTCTCCAGCAAGCTATAGAGCGTGGCTGCGCGCTCACCCCCGGCATTTGATCCCAGGAACAGATAATTCTTTCTGCCCAGCGCAATCCCCCGCAGCGATCGCTCGGCGGCATTGTTGTCGATCTCGATGCGACCATCGTCCAGATAGCGCGTTAGCGCCACCCAGTGATTCATCACATAGCCAATCGCGTCCGCCGTCACCGATTTGCGCGAGATGCGCGCCTGTTGTTCGACAAGGTACCGATGCAAGGCCTCAACCAGCGGTTTGGCTTGTGCCTGACGTATCGCTTGCCGCTCGTCAGCTGGGCTGCCCCGAATCGTCGCCTCGATCTGATACAGCTGCGCTATCTGCGCCAGCGTCTGGGTCGTGATCGCTGAGGGATGCTGGACATGGATATCGTGGAACTTCCTTCGCGCATGCGCCCAGCACGCCGCTTCGATCACCTTGCCGCTGGCGTAAATGGCGTCATACCCGGCATACGCATCAGCTTGCAGGATGCCTGCAAAATCCTTCAGATGCGTCTGTGGATGGATGCCTTGCCGGTTCTCCGAGTACGCAAACCAGACTGCCGGGGCTTGATCGACGCCTGCTGGACGATCATCCCGCACATAAGTCCACAGCCGCGCTTGTTTGGTCTTGCCGGTGCCGGGGGCTAGTACGGCAATGGGTGTGTCGTCAGCATGAAGCTTGTCGGCACTGAGCACATAGTGCTGCAAGGCGGCGTTCAAGGGCCGCAGCAAGGCATGCACATCGCCCACCCAGTCGCCAACGGTGCTCTCGGCCAGCTCCAACCCTTGCCGGGCATGGATGCGGCACTGGCGGTAAATCGGTTGATGGTCGAGATATTTGCTGACCATGATGTGGGCCAAGAGTCCCGGGCCGGCAGCGCCTTTGGCAATGGGTCGGCTGGGGGCCGGGGCTTGGGCGATCGTGTCGCACTTCGTGCAGGCCAGTTTCGGGCGCACATGACGAATCACTTTGATGGTCGCCGGCACGTGCTCGAGCACTTCGCAGACATCTTCTCCCAGCGTTTGCCAGGCGCCACCGCAGTCAGGGCAGCAGAGGGCGTCGGGGACATGCCGCAGGATCTCTCGGGGCAGCGACTCGGGCCAGGCGCGTTTGGGCGCGGGGGCCTTGACTGCAATCTCCACCGGCTCGGGCACCGCCGGCAAGAGGCGTTCACTTTGCGCTCGCGCGATATAGAGCTCTTCGAGTTCGAGTTCTAATTGATCGATTTGATGCGCCAACTTCTCGGACTTGCGACCAAAGAGCATTCGCTGGAGTTTCTCGATCAGCAGTTTGAGACGAGCGATCTCGGCATCACGAGATTGGGTCGATTGCTGAATCAGATCGCGTTCACGGCGCAGGGCATCGCGTTCGTGGCGGAATGCATCACAGCTTGTTTGAAGCGCTTGTGTCGATGCCAGCTGCGCACGTAGCAATGCCTGAAGTTCGTCGACATTATTGGGCAGTGGCGTATGGCTGTGCATGCATCCAAGTATACCGATCACAGGCAAGATGGAAATCGATATTGTTGATGAAGTGATTTAGTTCGATGAGTATTGTTGATGATGATTCCTCAGTGAGGATCATCGACGAATCATTCGATAAATCATCATCACTGCAGCTGACTGCACACGGACATTGATGCGATCATGCTTGTACCGGACGCCGCGTATGCCGCGGTCGTCGCCAGTCTATCCCTTCGAGGAGCATCGACAATTGGGCAGCGCTCAGAGGTACGCTGCCTGAATCCGCTTGGGGCCACACAAAGTAGCCTTCTTCTAATCGCTTCATGAACAGACATAAACCATCCCCGCTCCACCACAGCACCTTGAGGCGGTCCCCGCGACGGCCTCGGAAGACGAACACATGGCCACTGAAGGGATCCGCTTCTAGCGTGTGCTGCACCTGGGCGGCCAAGCCATCAAAGCCACGGCGCATATCGGTCACGCCCGCGACCAGCCATATGCGCGTACTCGTGGGTAGGCCGATCATGCCAGCAGCGAGGCGAGCACCGTCTTTAAGGTTGCCGGATCGACCTCGCCTTGCAGCGTGATGTGTAATTCACCGCAGCGAATCGATAGCACGCGCTCGTTCGGCACCGTGGTGATCTCGTTCGTTGGCAAAGCGCTCAGCGCGACGGGAATCAGTGTGGCTGCATGAGCAGCGACTGGCCCGAGCAAGCCGCTGCGATAATGCCAGCGCCAGGTGTGCAGTAGATTGCCATTGAGATCATGCTCGCGCGCGACCTGGGCGGCGGAGACGCCGGGCTGCAAGGATTCTTCAACCACTTGCCGTTTGTAGGCTTGGGTAAAGCGTCGCCGGGTGGATTTGACCGCTGCTGGCGCTGACGGCGATAAAAGAGGTTCGTTCATGTCTACGTGCCCATTTAAAACTACGTGGGCACGTAGGCTCGCATGGCGCGAACGGAGATGCTAGACGGCGATTACCGGGTGCTTACCATGCAGCCACACTGATTCCCGTCGCGCTGAGCGCTTTGCCAACGAACGAGATCACCACGGTGCCGAACGAGCGCGTGC
>RGFZ01000142.1 GCA_010024875.1 Oxalobacteraceae bacterium
GCGAATTTCATCAGCTGATCGTCGCGCCATGCGCGGCGGGTGTTCAGTTCATTCTGCTTTACATATTGACGGCGCTGCGATTCGACCTCTTTCACCAGTGGCTCATCCCACGGGCGCTTTTGGTCGCGCGACTGAGCGATGCGATGGAACAGTGGGCCAAAGCGTGCCGCATAATCGGCGACACCGTTTGGCGCGTTCAGATCAATAGTCTCGAACGGACCCATGAATGACCAGCGCCATCCCAGCCCGTCACGTATGGTTTTGTCGATATCTTCGCAGCTGCAGACGCCGTCGGCGACCAATGTCCATGCCTCGCGCAGCAGTACGGCTTGCAAGCGGTTCAGCACGAAGCCTTCGGTTTCTTTGTTCACTCGCACCACCGACATGTTCGCGGCCTGCATCAGCTTGTCGGTGAAATCGATGGTGGCCTTCGACGTCTGGGGCGAGCCGACTAGCTCGACGATGGGAACCAGATAGGGCGGGTTCACCGGATGCGAGACCAGAATGCGCGGCGACATCTTCAGATCAAGGCCGAAGTCTGACGCCGGTATGCCGGAGGTCGAGCTTCCAACGATCAGGTCATCAAAGCCAAAGCCGTCGATCTCTTCGACCAGCTTGCGCTTGACATCGACTTTTTCCAGCACAGATTCCTGTGCGTAGCAGACGCCATCGAGCGATTGTTTCAGATCGGGCACGACGGTGATGCGTGCCCGTATCGTATCGACAGATTCTTTCAACAAGCCATACGAATCCAGGCCATCAAGCTGTTGCGCGACCAGTGCTGGCGCGCTTTCCAGCACCTGTGGATTGACATCGAACATGCGCACATTCAGGCCAGCGCGTGCGAACACGATCGCCCATCCGGCGCCGACCAGTCCGGCGCCGATCACGGTGACTGGCCGGCCGCCAGTAACTTCGCTTGCTTTCATGCTGTCTCCTTGTTTTGTTTTTGTGTGGTTGTCTTGTGTCGCTGCCCTAGGCCGCTGTCCAGCCCCCATCCAGCATCAGCGCACTACCGGTCACGAGACTAGAGGCCTCACTGGCCAAAAAGACCACTGAGCCCATCACTTCTTCGATCTGGCCGATACGGCCGAGCGCGATCTTGCTGATCACGGATTGCTTGAATGCCGGATCATCGAACATGCCCTTGGTGAGCGCGGTTTCGATAAAGGTCGGGCAGATGGAATTGACCCGAATGTTTTGCTGGCCGAGTTCCCAGGCTAGCGCTTTGGTCATGCCTTCGATCGCATGCTTGCTTGCGCAATAGACGGTGCGCTTTGGTGCACCGACATGACCCATTTGCGAAGAGATATTAATAATGGAACCGGGCTGACCAGCCTTTAGCAGGCCACGCGCGACCGCGCGTGTCAAATAGAACACCGAATGAACGTTCAAGGTGAAAATATCGTCGATATCTTCATTCGTCACCTCCACCAACGGCTTGGGACGGTTCATACCCGCATTGTTGACCAGGATATGAAATGAATGGGCCGCGCGCGGTGACCATGTTCTCGATAGCGGTCGCATCGGTGACATCGATCACCACATAGTCGGCCTTGCCACCATTCGCATGAATGTCCTTGCAGGCGGTGGCAAGCTCATCCTCAGAGCGGGCGGCCAGTGTCACCGCTGCACCGGCTTGCGCCAGTGCGACAGCGGCCGCCAGTCCGATGCCGCGACTGGCGCCGGTGACGAGTGCTGATTTTCCATCAAGACGGAAATTCGGAGCAGATAGTGTCACGACGGCCTCCGCGCTCAGGCCGGAACGCCACCATACGGGACATCCTGATGGCCATACCGGCGCACGCGCAGGTTCGCCTGTTCGCCGTGAGCGATCATGCCCTCGATTGCGCACAAGCGAGAGCAGTACTCGCCGACCATGGTGCTGGCCTCGTCGGTCAGCACTTTCTGATAGGTGCAGGTCTTGATGAACTTGCCGACCCACAGGCCACCGGTGTAGCGCGCGGCCTTGCCAGTGGGGAGAGTGTGGTTGGTACCGATCACCTTGTCACCATAGGCGACATTGGTGCGCGGGCCGAGGAATAGCGCGCCGTAGTTGCGCATGTTATTCAGAAAGTAGTCATCGTCGCGCGTCATTACCTGCACATGTTCGGACGCGATGCGGTCGGCTTCGCTGACCATTTCATCGAAGGTATCGCAGACGATGACTTCGCCATAGTCGCGCCAGGAGACCGAGGCAGTATTTGCAGTCGGTAGGATCTTCAGCAGTCGCTCGATCTCAGCCATGGTCTCGCGTGCGAGTTTTTCCGAATTCGTCAGCAGCACCGCAGGGGTGTTGAAGCCATGCTCGGCCTGACCCAGCAGGTCCGTCGCGCACATTTCTGCATCGACCGTCTCATCGGCGATCACCAAGGTCTCGGTCGGCCCGGCAATCAGGTCAATGCCGACGCGGCCGAACAACTGGCGCTTGGCTTCCGCGACGAAGGCATTGCCGGGGCCAATCAGCATCGATACCGGTTTGATGGTCTGCGTACCGATCGCCATGGCACCGATCGCCTGCACGCCGCCGAAAGTATAGATTTCGTCTGCGCCACCCAGATGCATCGCCGCGACCACGGCCGGGTTCGGTGCGCCATTGATCGGCGGCGACGCGGCGAGGATGCGATCGACACCCGCCACCTTGGCCGTCACCACGCCCATGTGTGCGGAAGCGACTAGCGGGAATTTGCCGCCGGGGACATAGCAGCCGACGCTCTCCACGGGCAGGTTCTTGTGACCGAGGATCACGCCGGGCAGGGTCTCGACCTCGACATCGCGAATCGCATCACGCTGGATCTTCGCAAAATTGCGCACCTGCTGC
>RGFZ01000143.1 GCA_010024875.1 Oxalobacteraceae bacterium
GCACCATACCGCCACCGGCCTGGTTCGAGCCCGATCCCGTCACCCGCGAAGTGCTTGCCCTGGTGGAGAAGCACTTCCCCGATCATCCGGGACGGCTCGATCAGTTCGGTTGGCCAGTCAACCGGGAGCAGGCAGTGAAGGCGCTGGAGGTGTTCATCGAGCATCGCCTCGCCCAGTTCGGCACCTACCAGGATGCGATGTGGACCGACACGCCAATGGGCTGGCATTCCCTGTTGTCAGCGGCGCTGAATCTGCATCTGCTCGATCCGCGCGAAGTGATCGCCGCCGCTGAAACGGCCTACACCAAAGGACGCGTATCCCTCGAGAGCGCAGAAGGCTTTATTCGTCAAATACTCGGCTGGCGTGAATTCATCCGAGGCATGTACTGGCTGGACATGCCCGGACTGAAAGAAGCCAATCATTTTGGTCATCAGCGCACATTGCCGGGCTGGTTTTGGACAGGCCAGACGCAGATGGCTTGCATGCGCGACAGCTTAAAGCAGACACTGGCGCTGGGTTATGCGCATCACATACAGCGACTGATGGTGATCGGGAATTTCGCGACCCTGGCTGAGCTATCGCCGCAGCAGGTGGCCGACTGGTTCCTTGCGATCTATGTCGATGCGATCGAGTGGGTCGAGTTGCCGAACACGGCCGGTATGGCCTTGCATGCTTGTGGCAGCCGCTTTACCAGCAAGCCCTACGTGGCGAGCGGTGCCTACGTCAGTCGGCAGAGTAATTACTGCGCGGGCTGTCGCTATGATCCCGCGCAGCGTACCGGCGACAGCGCCTGTCCCTATACGACGCTGTACTGGCACTTCATTTCGCGGCACGAAAAAGCCTTGGCCGGCAATCCCCGTACCGCGCTGATGGCGAAGAACCTACAAAAGCTCGGCAGCGAGGAGCAGGCAGGCATCGCCAAGCGGGCCGCAGTGCTGCTGAAGAATCTCGATGCGCTCTAAATAACGGCCCACCCCGTGCGGCAGCCAGGGGTCATTGTTTGAGCGCTTGGTTCGCCGTGGTGAATGCCAAACAATGCAGGATACCCAGCAGGCGATCAGGGACTTTGCTTTCGAAGGACCATCGAATGCGCATGCTTTGTTGGTAAAATCTTGTAATCAATCAATATCTCGCATGCCCATGCTGTACCCTGAACTTTTCCGCTCGCTCGAACAAGTCCGCTGGAACATGGAAACTGACATCCCCTGGGATAGTTTCGATGCCAGCAAGCTGACCGATGAGCAAGCGCAGACCATCAAGATGAATGCAATCACTGAGTGGTCGGCATTGCCGGCGACCGAGATGTTTTTGCGCGATAATCGAAATGACAGTGATTTTTCGGCATTCATGTCGGTCTGGTTCTTTGAAGAGCAAAAGCACTCGCTAGTGCTGATGGAATATCTGCGTCGTTTCCGTCCCGAGCTAGTGCCCACCGAAGAAGAGCTGCACCATGTGCGTTTCGAGTTCGATCCTGCGCCACCGCTGGAAACCCTGATGCTGCATTTCTGTGGAGAGATTCGCCTGAATCACTGGTACCGTTGCGCAGCGGACTGGCATACTGAACCGGTCATCAAGCATATCTACAAAACCATCAGCCACGATGAGGCACGGCACGGCGGTGCCTACCTGCGCTACATGAAAAAAGCGCTCGCTGAGGTCGGTGATACCGCGCGTGCCGCTTTTGCGAAAATCGGGGTACTGATGGCTTCTGCGCGGCGTACCGACAAGCCGCTGCATCCAACCAATCTGCACGTGAATCAGTCGCTGTATCCCAACGATACCGTGCAGAGCCGCTTGCCAGATCCACAATGGCTGGAAGCTTGGCTGGATCATCAGATCCGTTTCGACAGCGATTGGGAAAAGAAAGTCATCGATCGCATCCTGCATAACCTCTCGCTGCTGTTTGAGCGTAGCTTCGAGTCGGTACAAGACCTAAACCGCTACCGGAAGGAAGCCGTCGCGCGCCTCGCGCCTCAGGCACAGGCTTCGGCGGATACCGCTCCTGCATCCACGCTGTAAATAATCTGCTGACTACAGTCGACCGAGAATGAACATGAACACAAAACGCCGCACCCTGATAAAAGCCTTGCTGGGGGCCGGTGTACTGCCCGCGCTACCCGCTGTTCTGATTGCTGCCACCAAGCCGCAGATCACGGTCTATAAAACCGCAAGCTGCGGATGCTGCAAAGACTGGATAGTTCACCTTGAGCAGAATGGTTTTGCAGTGCTTGCGCATGATGTACCAGGCACCGGACCCTATCGGGAACGCTATGGTGTACCGCGCGCACTGGCCTCATGTCACACCGCAATCATCGATGGTTATGCCATCGAAGGACATGTGCCCGCTGATGACATCAAGCGACTGATCACCGAAAAGCCCAGGGCGCGCGGACTATCCGTGCCTGGTATGCCAGTGGGTAGCCCCGGCATGGAGGTTAAGGGTGAGCGTCGAGATGCGTTTGATGTCGTGCTGTTCGATGACGATGGACGCCGCCAAATCTACCGTCATTACGAAGCTCAGTAGTACTTTTCGTCCGATCCCCGCGGACGCCGAGAATTCCTCAATTCCCAGCGTTCTGCCACGTTCCGCAGTTGAGTCATCCAGGCGCAGATATCTTCGCCGCGGAAGATCTGTTGCCGCGCAGACGCCGACGTTTCGCCAGACATTCAATCATGACGGGTTGATCGTTCATCGATCATTGTCGGCCAATGTCATCGCTACATTGATTGAAGACCGAACTTCAATCCGACAAGAGACCTGTTGGCTGATATGCATCCCATTTTACGAATGATGTCAGTGAAAAATTCGAT
>RGFZ01000144.1 GCA_010024875.1 Oxalobacteraceae bacterium
CCTCTGCTGGACCCCTTGCCCCCAATTCCGGCGAAGCGGTATTTCACGATCGGTGAAGTCAGTGAGTTGTGCGGCGTCAAACCTCATGTGCTTCGCTACTGGGAGCAGGAATTCGCGCAGCTCAAGCCAGTCAAACGTCGTGGCAACCGTCGTTATTATCAGCACCATGAGGTGCTGCTGATCCGTCGTATCCGTGAGCTATTGTATGAGCAGGGTTTCACCATCAGTGGCGCTCGCAACAAACTCGACAGTCGCGTCACTTCTGATCTCGACACTGCAAACAGAGCGGCCGCCGTTGGCGCCGATCTGGCTGCGGTCCGGGTGGAACTGACGAATATCCTTGGACTGCTCAGGATCTGATCCCTCAGTCGCTACTGGCGCACGGCCTGTAGAAGGCCCTCGCCGATCCTCAAGAGTCCTACAGGCAAAAAAAAGCCCGCTCAGTGAGCGGGCTGAATCTATATCTGAGGAGGAGACATAGAGGAGACAGGTGAGAGTATGCTGCTATGCGGAATATAAGGCAAATTTTAATTTATAATGAGAGCCATAAATTAATCATATAAGATGACGCCCACCGCAGTCCCACGCTTGTGCCCTAGCCGGTTTGTTTTTTGAAAATATCTATTTTGTTTTTAACTTGCAATTAAACAAAAAATCATCCGCTTCGCAAGCGGCAAATTTCAGCAGGATTATTTGAACGTCGGGTCTCCGCTGGCGGGGCTATTTCGCATGATCAATATTGCAACTTTAAAAATTACTTGAAGAATTGCAATTTTTAGCGATTTTTGGAATATTTCGCCGTATAATTTCTTTTAAGCTACAAAACAGCTGTGCGATAGTTGAGCTAAGCGTCACCTGACTTACCGTACAGATATTTTGGGTTCGCGCTGATATCGCGGATTTTCTTCACCTGAACTCTGGGAGGCCCTGTTGGCGGATTCAAATCAAAGCGGATGTTTGACGGTGGGCGAGGGTGTTGTGCTCAACGGGACTTTTGTCGTGCCCGACATCGCTTCAGTCTCAGGAAGCATTGAGGGTGAAATCACAGCGCGCGAATTGATTGTCGCGAGCTCCGGTGTTATCAAGGGTAAAGTCACCGCTGAAATCATCGATCTTCGCGGCGAAATCCATGACACGCTGACGGCAAAAAAATCCCTGTTCATCCGCTCCACCGGCAAGGCACTGGGCTCAGTTCAGTACGCCGAGATCGAGATCGAGAAGGGCGGCGACCTGCAAGGTGCGCTGCAGAAGATCGACGGCGAAGGTGGTTCGTCTTCGTCTTCCGGCTCCTACTGATGTGAGGGGTGACACGTGTTTAACAAAAAACGAAATGACGAAAGGGATCGCAACGGAGTGACTTACAACGATCCGACACCCGAGCCCAATGAGCCCGTGATTCAGGCCGAACCAGAACCCGTTGCGCCCGTCGTGGAACAAGACATCTACACGAACGGAAACGGCGGCGCGAAACCTGCCGTCAACAATCTCAAGCCTTCAATCATCAGCGAAGGTTTCGAGTTCATCGGTGAAATTCGTTCGAACGGCTACCTGACCATCGACGGCACCGTGCGTGGCACCTTGTCGCTGCACTCCATACAGATCGGCGTCTCTGGCGTCCTCGACGGTAATGTCACTTGCGACACGATGAACGTCAAAGGCAATTTTTCCGGTGCACTCGATTGCCGCGATCTCACCATTGGCAGCCGCGCGGTGGTCGATGGCAAGGTCAGCTTCAAGAGCATCACCATCCAGCGGGGTGGTGTCGTCAAGGGCGAACTCAAGAAAAAACCCTGAGCCGAACAGCGCAGACATGAAAAAGCCGTCCCTCGAGACGGCTTTTTTTATGGTTGGCTAGGCTGAGCTCACTTGCCCTCACTGGCCTGGGCTTGCTGGCTGTGTTCGTTGTTTACTTCTTTTCTTGCGCCATCTTGATCACGGTTTGCGCATCCGTAGCTGTACTTGCATTGTTCTGTGCCTGGATCACCAACCCCAGCAGTTTGGCACCGTGCTCGACACCTATCGTACCGTAGGTGATGTCGCCCCGGACTTCGGAATCTTTATGAAACTCTGCGCGTTCAGTCGCGTAGATATTTCCCTCAATCTTGCCCGCGACCATAACGCGGTGCGCGGTGATGTCACCAGAGACTTCGCCCGAACGACCTATCGCCACCGTGACCTTTTTGTCTTTGGCGGTTTCGATATTACCAACGACTTTGCCATCGATGCGAACGCTGTCGAGCAGCACCAAACGGCCGTAGATTTCCGTCGTCGCGCCAATCAGGGTGTCAAACTTCTCCTGAGTCGGCAGCAGCTTGTTTTGTTTCATTTTGCGGAACATTGCTCTCTCCAAGGCTCAGATCGCTCGGCGTCAATGCCGTCAATATAACGCGATCTGGTCAGGCCCGGTCTCGAAATTTTGCAGGCCAGGAACGCGCGACGGCGTCAGCCCAAACCACCGTATCAGCTATTGCCAATCGGCAGAACCTGGGCCGGGTTGAGCACGCGACCGTGACGGAAGACTTCGTAGTGCAGGTGAGGGCCGGTAGAGCGGCCGGTGCTGCCAACGTCGGCAATGCGCTGACCGCGCTTGACACGCTGGCCCTCAGTGACATGGCGCTTGCTGATGTGGGCGTAGCGAGTCATGAAACCTTCAGCGTGCGTGACCTCAACGATATTTCCGTAAGTGTCTTCCCAGCCGGACCGGGTAACCACGCCATCAGCAGTCGCGACGATCGGAGTGCCGCTGGAAGCAGTAAAGTC
>RGFZ01000145.1 GCA_010024875.1 Oxalobacteraceae bacterium
ACTTTCTCATTTCAGAGGAAAGATCAGTCAGACCCCACCAATGTATTCTGCTTTGAAAGTAGAGGGAAAACCTCTTTATGCATACGCACGTGAAGGTATTACCCTGGAACGCAAAGCCAGGGAAATACTTATTCACGACATTGAATTGGTGGAGTTCGACGTTGTCACAATGAAGATACGCGTACGTTGCAGCAAAGGTACCTATGTGCGTGTGTTGGGAGAAGATATTGGCAAAGCTTTGGGCTGCGGTGCGCACCTGACACAACTCCGACGCACTAGTATTGCTCATCTGTCAGTGGTGGACTCAGTTTCATTATCGGTGTTAGAAGAAAATAGTGAGCCGCGTTCCTCCTTGCTACGACCCGTTGATAGCCTCACTTCAATGCTGCCAGCAGTGCAGCTCAATCAAGATTTGATTCGTCGTTTCATGCATGGTCAGCGACTGGCGCTTGCTAGAGAGTTGGGCGAGCATTGTCTGTCTCTTCCGCTTCCTGAGGGCAGAGTCAGGGTTCTTGGACCTGCCGGCAGTTTTGCCGGTACCGCCGTCGTCAATCATGATCAGGTCATGATTCCGGAGCGTGTGGTGTCAACCACTGCCTGACGAGTTGATGTATTTGGCGGGTTCAAATACTGTCGGTTGATTGCACATGCCGGAACAATCGCATTGCCTAAAAAACAAAAATATCGCAATTTCGCAAGTGTTGGCAGGCTGGTGCGGAGACGCCGGCCGTGATCTGGAGAGTTTTTGCAACTCATTGAAAAATCAAGGAATTTCTCGGATTCGGAATAATTAGGTGGTAAAATCTCGGGTTTACCCGATCTGGCCAGTCCCCTATGTCAAATACTGCCCGCGCTTTGCGCAACATTGCCATCATTGCCCACGTTGACCATGGCAAGACCACGCTGGTTGACCAGCTGCTGAGGCAGTCCGGTACCTTCCGCGAGAATCAGCAGGTGGACACCCGAGTGATGGATTCCAACGATCTCGAAAAAGAGCGCGGCATCACCATCCTTGCGAAGAATTGCGCAGTCGAGTACGAAGGTACCCACATCAATATCGTTGATACCCCCGGTCATGCTGATTTTGGCGGGGAAGTGGAGCGCGTGCTGTCGATGGTCGATTCCGTGCTACTGCTCGTTGATGCGGTTGAAGGCCCGATGCCTCAGACGCGCTTCGTTACTCGTAAGGCATTGGGTCTGGGACTCAAACCCATCGTCGTGGTGAACAAGATCGATCGTCCCGGTGCGCGTCCTGAATGGGTGATCAACGCGACTTTCGAATTATTCGATAAGCTCGGTGCCACCGAAGAACAGCTCGATTTTCCGGTCGTCTATGCGTCCGCCCTCAATGGTTATGCCAGCCTTGATCCCGAAATGCGCGAAGGCGACATGAAGCCGCTGTTCGATGCTGTGCTCAAGTATGTGCCGGTGCGTGATGATGATGCGGATGGCCCCCTGCAGCTACAAATCTCCTCACTCGATTATTCGTCCTATGTTGGCAAGATTGGCATCGGTCGTATCAAGCGTGGCCGTGCGAAACCGCTGCAAGATGTGATTATCCTGAACGGCCCAGACTCGATACCGATTAAGGGTCGCATCAATCAGGTACTCAAATTTCGTGGTCTGGAGCGTGAGGTCGTGCCCGAGGCTATGGCCGGCGATATCGTGCTCATCAATGGTATTGAAGACGTTAGTATTGGATCAACCGTCTGCGCGGTCGACGCGCCGGATGCACTGCCGATGCTGAGCGTTGACGAGCCTACGCTGACGATGAACTTCATGGTGAACACTTCACCACTCGCAGGCCGCGAAGGTAAGTTCGTCACTAGCCGTCAGTTGCGCGAGCGGTTGGAGCGCGAGTTGAAATCCAACGTCGCCCTGCGCGTTTCGCCAACCGATGACGACACGATCTTTGAAGTATCTGGTCGAGGCGAACTTCATCTGACTATTTTGTTGGAGAATATGCGTCGAGAAGGATACGAGCTGGCCGTCTCGCGTCCACGTGTGGTGTTCAAGATGATCGACGATATACGACACGAGCCCTTTGAGAATTTGACTGTCGATGTCGAAGAAGCGCATCAGGGCGGCGTGATGGAAGAACTGGGCCGCCGTGGCCTGATCGGGTTCCAGGGCGAGTTCATGACGCTGACACGGGGCACGGGTTTGATGAGCCATGTGTTCGATGCCTATGGCCCGGTGGATGCCAGCAAAGGCGAGCTCGCCGGTCGTCGCAACGGCGTACTGGTCTCGCAGGAAGATGGCGCGGCGGTTGCTTATGCGCTTTGGAAGCTTCAGGAGCGGGGTCGCATGTTCGTCGTTCACAATGACCCGATATACGAAGGCATGATCATCGGCATACACTCGCGCGACAATGATCTGGTGGTTAACCCCATCAAAGGTAAGCAGCTCACCAATGTGCGAGCATCCGGTACCGATGAGGCGGTACGCTTGATTCCCCCCATCGATCTGACGCTTGAATATGCTGTTGAATTCATCGAAGACGATGAGCTGGTCGAGATCACGCCCAAGAGCATACGTCTGCGTAAGCGATTCCTGAAAGAGCATGAGCGCAAACGCGCCTCGCGCGAAGCGGCCTGATCAGCATCAATGGCATGAGACAAAAAAGCGCCCTAGGGCGCTT
>RGFZ01000146.1 GCA_010024875.1 Oxalobacteraceae bacterium
GCACGCTGGTAGGCCATGACCGCACCACTGCTGATGCCAAGCAGGTCACTCATTATTCAGCTCCCGTGCCACCCGTCGCAGTGACGGCACGCGGTTTGATGGTGAATTTTTCGGGACGAATAACAGGCATTGCCTTGGGTACCTCGATCGCCATGGATTGCGCCTCGGGCTTGAGCTGCATGGGCTCGGCCTTGGCCTTGAACTCTGCACCGCCGGCGTTGTTGCGCTCCACTGTCTTGACAATCATGTCAGCCACGCCCAGCGTGTTCCGCTTGGCCAGCTGCATCGACAGTTCTCGGTCGTACATTTCTTCGAACGTGTCCTGCTGTGACGAGCGCATCGGATCATTCTTCTGCACCGCCTCGCGCATGGACTTGAGCATCATCTGGATGAACATCGCCTCGAACTGCGTCGCAGTCTCGCGCGTAGCCTTTTCCTCATGACGCTGCGCCTTGCCACGCAGGGCGCCCATGCCGGCAAAGTCCAGCGAGCTTTTAGGTAGATCGAAGTCGCTCATCTCGGTATCCTTGGTGCTTGCCGATCAGATCACGACCAGCTCGGCGCGTAGGCTGCCAGAGCTCTTCAGTGCTTCAAGAATCGCGATCAGTGCCGACGGCGATGCGCCGACCTGATTGATCGCGTCGACGATCTGACGCAGATCCACGCCGGCCTGGAACAGGAACATTGGTTTGTTGGGCTCGCTGACAGCGATATTCGCGTTCTGCACACCGGCCGTCTGACCCTGTGCAAAAGCATTCGGCTGACTGACTTCATTGGTCGCGGCAATCGCCACTGAGATCGTGCCATGCGAAACAGCGGCCGCGGTAACCTTTACATTACGGCTGATGACCACGGTACCGGTGCGCGAATTGACCACCACTTTGGCAGGCGCTTCTCCCGGCACGACATCGAGATTTTCAATCATGCTCATGAAGGCCACTCGCTTGGACATGTCGGTCGGCGCGCGCACCGACAAGGAGACGCCATCCAATGCTTTGGCGGTCTCAGCACCGAAAGTCTTGTTGACGGCATCAACGATCGCGGTGGTAGTCGTGAAATCCTGATCACGCACGTTCATCACCACGGTATCGGATTTGTCGAACGGTGTGTCGACCATGCGCTCAACGGTTGCTCCATTCGGAATACGTGCCGAGGTGGGTACACCGATGGCTACTTTGGATCCTGCGGCATTCGCATCAATACCGGTGGTCGTCACTAAGCCCTGGGCCAGGGCATAGACTTCGCCATCCACACCACGCAGGCTGGTAAGAATGAGCGTACCGCCGCGCAGGCTGCTGGCCTTGCCGAGCGTGCCGACATTCACATCAATTCGCTGGCCGGGTTTGGCCATGCCGGGCAGCTCAGCGGTCACCATCACTGCGGCGACGTTTTGCACATCCATACGACCAGCGGCTGCCGCAGCACGCTCAAAGTCAGACAGCGGACCATCCAAGCCGACGCCCATTTTGACCAGCATGGAGCGCACGGTTTGCACGGTGAACGCGACCTGCGCGCCATCTCCCGTGCCCTGCAGACCGACCACGATGCCGTAGCCTACCAGCTGATTGGTCCGCACCGCCGCCACGCTGGCGAGATCTTTCACTCGATCGGCCTGTGCCGGTCCGCACACGCACAGCGCCAGCATCGTGATGCCAGTGAATTGTTTAAAGAATCGTTTTGTCATGTCTGCTCTCTCCGGCATCAGAAGGGCCACCACTTCCACAGCGCACTGGTACCCCAGCCCGCGCGGGTCGCATTGGCAAGGTCACCGGCCGCCCGGTACGCGATTTGGGCATTGGCCAGTCGACGCGACTGCACAGTGCTGATCGCGCTCACATCCTCCGGACGGATCACGCCGGAGACTTGGATGATCTCGCCGCCCTCGGACAGGGATAATTGCTTCTCGCCGCGAATGACCAGATTGCCATTGGCCTGCACCTCAATCACGGTGGCCGCGACCGATCCGGTCAGCGAGGCTTGCTGGCCCGCTGTGCCGGTACCTTTGTTGGTGATGGTGCCGCCATCGGTCTTCAATCCACCGAGCGTACTATTCAGGCCCGAGAGGCGATTGGTCAGACCCTGGGGGACGACATCATTCGTGGATTCACGGCTGGTCTCGTTACTGAGGGTGCGATTAGCCTGGGCCCGTTCATCAAGCAGCACAGTGATGATGTCGCCGACACGATAATCGCGGCGCTTGGCCTGCCACATGTCGGTGCTGTCGGCGGCGAAGATCGCACCGGTTGTCACCTTCACGCTTTCCCTTGGCAATGGCTGCACTGGCGCAAATTGCGGTGAATGCGCCATCGGCATCGGACCGGCGCAGGCGGCGAGTAACGCAGCCGCCGGTGCAAGCACTACGATTGATTTCATCTTATTCATTAGTGCTCCGATCAGATTTTGTTATTCAGGAACTGCAACATGCCATCGGCCGCAGCAATTGCCTTCGAGTTGATTTCATAGGCACGCTGAGTCTCGATCATGTTGACCATCTCTTCGACCACGTTCACGTTCGACGCCTCAAGCATGCCTTGTCGCAGCGTGCCGGCTGCCTGCGTACCAGGGTTCAGCAACTGCGGCGGGCCGCTGGCCAGCGTCTCTTTGAACAGATTGCCGCCCAATGGCGTCAGACCAGGAGGAT
>RGFZ01000147.1 GCA_010024875.1 Oxalobacteraceae bacterium
AGATTAGTGCTGTCGGTCAGGTCACCGTAGTGCAGGATGAACTTGCGGTCATCGACATGCGGGTCTTTGTAGAGATGATCGACGCGATCGGTGTTGAACAGCGAGCTTCGACGTTTGATCCCGTGAACGATATAACCTTTTTTCAACATAAATTCAGCGAGATACGCACCGTCCTGACCGGTGATGCCGGTGATCAGCGCGACTTTAGGGGGGGTAGCCATCGGGTGCGGGATGCTGTGAAAAGAGGAAGTTTCGTATTATCCCAGATGAGCAAAGCAAAGGGGGCTAATCCTCAAATTGCCAGAGGTGCTCCTACAAAGGGACACTCACTTTGTAGAATCCTCGCAGAGGAACACCGCCCTTGTTTTGCTGGACATTTCTGAACATCAATCCTACAAAGTGAGTGTCCCTTTGTAGAGTGCAGAGGAACACCGCCCTTGTTTTGCTGGACATTTCTGAACATCAATCCTACAAAGTGAGTGTCCCTTTGTAGAGTGACAAAGTGAGTGTCCCTTTGTAGAGTGTCCCTTTTGTAGGAGACTTGGAGGGGCTTACTCCCCTAAATTCCCTAGGCGGTACTGTCTCAGCTTCACATACAAGCTTTGCCGCGACAGCCCGAGGATCTCGGCGGCGGTGGCGCGGTTGTCTTGCGTTAGCTGCAGCGCGGCCTCGATGCACAGTTTTTCGATCAGCTCGGTGGTCTCGCCGACGATATCGCGCAGTGGCACGCGGCCGACTAGTTCGGTGAGTTGCTCTGCAGAGCGGGGGGATTCGTGACGGCCATCGCTGCCCAGCCGCCGGCCGATATCGCGGATGGTGAAGCCCAGCCCGCTGACTTCGCCGTGCGGTACTGAGACGGCAGAGATTTCGACAGGGATGGTCGCGCCATTTTCATTGCGCATGGTCGTCGCGAACAGTCTGACGGTGCCGCGCTGGCGCAGGTTGGCCAGCAGAACGTTCAGATCGACGCCGGCCCGGCCCAGCCAGCGATCGAGCGACTGGCCGAGTGCCTGTTCGGGACGGCCGATCTGGATCATGTCGGTAAATGCGCGGTTGGCAGAGAGTATTTCGCCATCGTTGTCGGTGACGACGAAGGCATCCGGTGCCTGCTCGAGCACGCGCAGCACGGTGTCGGCCTGTGTCGCGCTGCTACTGGCCGGAACGGCCTGCGCATCGCCGGCGACACGGACTAAGAACAGTTCGCCGGACTCTTCATGCATCACCGAGACCGACAGCGTCAGTCGGCCGCTCGGGGATGCGGCTGACCGCGCGGTGGTCTGATCGGGCTTGCCGCTGGCGCGCACGGTGTCGAGCAGCTTGCTGACTGCGCCGCGCGTGTTGGGGTCGATGCAGTCGAGCAGGCTCTTGCCCAACAGCTTGCGCACGCCTTCGCCCAGCGCCTGCGCGGCCGCGGGATTGGCTTCGATGATTTTGAGGCTGCGGCCGTCGAGCACCAGCACACCCTCGCTGGTCAGGTCGAACAGAATGCGATAGCGCGATTCGAGGTGGCGCAGTCGCAGATAGTCGCGCTCCATGGTCTGCTGCGCATCGACCAGCTGCTGCTGGAGTTCGGATTGCGCGCGCAGGTCGCGTCCGAGCGCAATCATCCGACCTTTGGGGCCGACATGGATGGCGCAAAAAGAGAGCGGCACATCGGCGCCGCTGGCCGCCGCGACATTCACTTGTCGCCACACCGGGCGCGTATCGCTGGCTGCCTCGCGAACCAGCTTGGCGATCTTCGGGCGGCTTTCGATGGTGACCGTGTCTTCCCAGGTCTTGCCTATCCAGCTGTGCTGGCCGCCTGCCACGGGCAGCGCGCTATGACTGGTGGACACGTCCTGCACCACGCCATCGCCGTCAATGACCAGCACCACATCCGCCGTGGCAGACAACAGCGCGGCATTCGCCTCGGCGCTGAGGCCGGAGAGCGATTGCTTAGGGGTCTCGAATTGAGTCACGTAAGAGGTGTCGGTCTGAGATTGCATTGGATTGCAAGGCCGGTCAGCCGATAAACGTGACCGGGCAGTAAATAGACATACGATTGAGTGTATTGTGAGGGCAATTCCGGGGTTTTTCAACCGGAATTGTCAACGTCAAGCGTCAATTCAACCTGACTTCTTGCTGCTGTTGGTAGAGATGGCCGGCGAGCGCCAGCGCAGAGGGGGCATCTTCGGACATGCCGTCCGCGCCCACGGTAGCAGCCAGACCAGGCTGGCGCAGGAACAGCGGGCCGCCGACCATGACGGCCAGACGTGGATTGCGAGAGGTCTTGCGGGCGGCCTTGATGGTCTTGGTCAGATTGTTGACCTCGCCATCCATGCTGGCCGAGAGCGCCAGCACATCGAACCAGTGCATGGACAGGCTGTCCTGCACCTCGCCTGCCTGAGGCGAGGGAATGGCCAACACGACCCAGCCATCTTTTCTGAAAAATTCGGAGAGCATGGACAGCCCGAAGGTGTGCTGCTGTCCGGGCAGCGAGGCCACCAGGATGCGGCGCTCGGCGCCACTGCGTGCCGTCGGACGCAGATCTCCGCCATGGAAGGCCGCGCTCAGGTCGTACATCAGGGTCTGCATGCGCCACAGGCACAGCGTGACCTCGGAGAAGTT
>RGFZ01000148.1 GCA_010024875.1 Oxalobacteraceae bacterium
TGAGCCCATGAACGAGCTCGTAGACAGTAATACTGGCTTTTTAATAAAACCTGCCTCGTCCACGAGAGAAGTATTCGCCAAGAGATTCAAGATTACTGAAGAGGCACTTGAGAAGACCTTGGAGAAGGTATTTGCCTTATCCCCCGAAGAATTGGCGCTAAAAGGGAAAAATGCCCGATTAAATTATGAAAGAGACAGGTCGACATTCGTCAGCAACCTCAGGAGAGAGCTAATAACCCTTCTGAAATGAAAAGGATTCGTTCATGGCTTTGCAGAGTGGCGCAAGAGAGCTGCTTGCCAACGGAGCCATCAAGTGTGTGAGAGCCCACCAGACCTACTGACAGCATCAAAGACTCTCTACGTTTTCTTGTTCATCAGCTTGCGTATAGTCGTCCGCGTCAGCTGCATCGCCAGTGCCTGCTGCTTCGCCTGCATCGCTTCATAAATCCCCGGATGTACGACATCGAGCTTCAGAAAATCGGGCTTCTTGCGCGGCATCTTCGCGGCGCGCGTGTAGAGAACACAATTCTGACGGAACAGCGGATCAATGCCCGGATCGCTCCAGATCATCTCGCGTAGTTTCAGGTCCGGCAGAAAGCCGCGCTCGTAGAACTGCTTCGCCCAATACGAAGGCCAGCGCAGGTTCAAGTCCTGGTTGTGCACCTGGTAAGGAATGCCTGCGCTGAACAAAATCTTGTCCGAGCTGGAACACATATCCTCGACCATCATCTTCGCTCGCTCGGTGTTCAGCAGATGGGTATATTCGACGCAGATCAGCAGATCGGCCTTCAGTGGCAGAGCCACTTTCACGCTGGCGAGATCGATATTGTTGAATTCACCGGGCTCAAGGCAGGTCACAGATTCCAGCGCATCTTTGGTGTCCACACCCATCACACGCTGCGTTCCCAGCGCTTTTGCTGCCGCCAGCCACACACCCTCTCGGCAGGCGAATTGGGCGACATAAGGGAAAGGCTGCTCCGTCTTCTGCTTGCGGCGGGTCAGCGCGAACAATGCTTTCAATATCCCGAAGGCGCTCGCATATTCAACATCAAAGGTGTGCAGTCTTCTGAGGCCCATCGCTTTAATCTCCGTCCATCAGCCAACGAAACCCGACGACTGCTGCCGCCACATCTTGGCATATTTGCCCTCCAGAGCCAGCAGCTCGGCATGCGAACCCTGCTCCAGAATACGTCCGTCTTCCATATAGACGATGCGATCCATCGCGGTCAACGTCGACAGCCGGTGCGCGATGGCGATTACGGTACGACCCGTGATCGCTTTTTCGATGGCGTCAGTGATCAGTGATTCCGTATGCGAATCCAGCGCCGAGGTCGCTTCATCCATCACCAGAATCGGTGCGTCTTTCAGGATCGCACGCGCAATGGCGATGCGCTGACGCTCGCCGCCAGACAAGTGCGTGCCGCGCTCGCCAACGACCGACGCCAGCCCTTGCTCGCGCTGCTCAATGAAATGTCGACTTTGCGATTGCTCCATCACCTGCACCAGCTCATCATCCGACAGCTGCGGCGTCGAATAGGCGATGTTCTCGCGCAGCGTGCGGTGGAACATCGTGGAATCCTGCGGGATCTCGGCAATCGCGAGATTCAGGCTGGCCAGCGTCACCAGCGAGATGTCTTGTCCATCGATCAGGATGCGACCGCTCTTCAGATTGTATTGTCGCGTCAGCAGCTTCAGTAGCGTGCTCTTGCCCGACCCAGAGGGCCCGACCAATCCGATCTTCTCGCCGGCATACACCTTCAAATCAAAGCCGGGCAGCACCTGCTTGCCATCGTGGTAGCTGAACTGCACCTGCTCGAACACGATGGCGCCAGAATGTACATTCAATACCTGCGCTGACTTGATCTCGCGAATCTCATGCGGCTGCAAGATGGTCTCGAGCGCACTGTTCAGGCTGCCCATCTGCTCGAAGAAATTCAACAGTTGTCCGCACAGACCGTTAACATTCGCCACCACAATCGCCGCCAGCGAAATGGCCAAGGCCACATCCCCCAGCGTCAGCTGACCCAGCTGAAACAGATGGATCGTGTAAGCGATGAAGCCGAATTGGAACAGCAACACACCACCGAACAAGATCGTATTCATGAACACGATGTACTTGCGGTTGTGCTGCGAAGTCTCACGCTCCACCGTCAGATCCGCCGCCGCCGTCTCGTGCTCTCGCCGATGCGTGGCGAAAGAGCGTACCAAATCGATATTGGACAGGATGTCCACCAGCGTACCCGTCGCCTTCGCACCGGCCGTGGTGAATTGCTTGAACATCGGTGCAGTCTTGCGCGCGAACCAGTAGCACAGCGAGTAATACGCCGCCATCCACAGCGCGATCACCCACAAGCATTGCAGCGACAGCTGGGAAGCGATCGCCAACGTCAGCACGGTGGTCACCAGCAGCCGCACCGCATCATTGAACATCAGCGATACCAGCACCGCCATCGCGGTACCCGCCTGCTTCACGTTCTGCGCAAGACTTCCCGCCAGGCGCTGACGAAAGAATCCGGCAGAGTGCAGCATCAGCCAGTCAAGCAAGAATTCTTGTATCTCTTGCCGCACCACC
>RGFZ01000149.1 GCA_010024875.1 Oxalobacteraceae bacterium
GCGTCGGCCAAATGAATCAGATAGTGCGCCATGCCAGAGCGTCATGATGGCAAATGATGCCATATAAGCCGTCAGTGTTTGCTGCACTTGCATCGGCGAGGCAGCCAGACTTTCGCCGATGACAGGAAACGCAGGCAAATAGGTATCGACCGAAAACGGCCCGATCATTGCCAGAGCCGCCAGCAGCAGCGCGAGTACCCCTGCAGAGGTGTTCGCGCCGCTATTGTTAGGCATGGATTGCTTGTTTCAAATGCCGCCGATACAGAGATATTTCAGTTCAAGGTATTCGTCGATGCCGTATTTCGATCCTTCACGGCCAAGCCCCGATTGCTTGACGCCGCCAAACGGGCCGACCTCATTCGAAATCAGTCCGGTATTGATCCCGACCATGCCATATTCCAGTCGCTCCGCCACGCGCCAGACGCGGCCGATATCCTGCGTATAGAAGTAACTGGCCAGACCGAAGTCGGTATCGTTCGCCGCAGCGATGGCTTCTTGTTCGGTGTGGAAGCGAATCACGGCGGCTACTGGGCCGAAGGTCTCTTCCTGCATGATCTTCATGTTACGACTGACGTTCGACAGGACGGTTGGCTGGTAAAACAGTCCGCCCAACGAGTGTTCAGCACCGCCCGTTTCCAGCTTCGCACCTTTGCCGAGTGCATCGCCCACATGGTCTTTTACCTTGGCGACTGCCTGATCGTCGATCAGTGGGCCTTGTTGCACGCCTTGCTCGAAGCCATTGCCGACCTTGATTTTCGCCGCGCCAGCAGACAGTTTTTTGACGAATTCATCGTAGACCTTGTCTTGCACGTAAAAGCGGTTGGTGCAGACGCAGGTCTGACCGGCATTCCGGTATTTGGAGATCAACGCTCCCTCGATCGCTGCATCAATGTCCGCATCATCGAATACGATGAAGGGCGCATGGCCGCCGAGTTCCAGCGCCAGTTTTTTGATGGTAGGCGCGCTCTGCGCCATCAGAATGCGCCCCACCGGCGTTGAACCCGTGAACGAAATATGACGAACTATCGGGCTGGAGCACAGCACCTTGCCAATCGCGATCGATTGTTCGCTATCCGAGGTAAGCACATTGATCACGCCGGCGGGAATGCCGGCACGATGGGCGAGTTCCGCCAGCGCCAGTGCCGATAGCGGTGTCTGTTCCGCAGGTTTGATAACAATCGTGCAGCCAGCTGCCATCGCGGGCGCAATTTTACGAGTGATCATCGCAATCGGGAAATTCCACGGCGTGATCGCAGCGCAGACGCCAATGGGCTGCTTCAGTGTGACCAGACGCCGGTCGGCCGCCGGTGAGGCCAGCACATCGCCGTTGACGCGCTTGGCCTCTTCCGCAAACCACTCGATAAAGCTCGCGCCATACATCACCTCGCCCTTGGCTTCTGGCACGGGCTTGCCTTGCTCTGCGGTCATCAATTTGGCCAGATCGTCTGCGTTGGCCAGGATTAGTTCAAACCATTTGCGCATCAACTGCGCGCGTTCCTTGCCGGTCTTTGCCGCCCAGCCGGAAAACGCCCGAGCAGCAGCGGCGATCGCCTGTTCAGCCTCCTTTGGCCCCAGATTGGGGACATCGACGAGTTGACTGCCGTCGGCGGGATTGGTGACTGCAAAACGGGAAGCGGCATCAACCCACTGGCCGTCGAGCCATGCTTGAGTTTTTAGCAGTTGCGGATCCGACAATTGGGAATCCAGGGCGTCGTTTTTCGACATGAATGCTCCTGAAATAACACAAAAAACAACAGCATAACTGATCACTGCCGAGGAGTAAGCGGCGGGTGATTTGGCTTTTCAAAAAGCGGTATTTCCAAGGAACGTTTTATTGCCCAAAAGTTACTGAGCAATGGCAATTTTTAACTTGAAATAATGAGGAATAAAGCCATGAGTAGAGCTGACAATGACAACCGAAAATCAAAAAAATTTACATTTGAAGATTTTGAGAAAGAATGGAGTGCTCTCGAGCAAGCAGCCAAAGCAGCGACGTCTAGCGAGACGAATGGAACGGGAAACAAAGCGCCCGCCATGAAAGTTAAAGCCCAAGAGAAAGAGCAAGTGAGACCGACGGTCACACAAACGGATACGGGAGATGGCAACCGAAATTCAGGTGCTGCTGAATTCACGCATACGCCACCCGTTACCACTCGCCGATCAGAAAAACCCAAGAAATTAGATTTTTCATCGACCGTTAAATCGTCTGATGGACCCTCTACTTCGCCACGGAAGATCGATAAATCCTTCGAAAGCCCGAGGCGGGGAAATATTACTCATCGGGAAGCTGAGAAAATTCCATCAAATGAATCGCCGAGTACTACGCCGAGAGGACGGGGAGACGAAAAATCTCCTATACCGAATAATTCCTCTGCACGTAAATTCAGAAAAGAAGTCAGCAGAAAATTCACTGATATAAAGCTAAACTTGTCAGGGTTATCAGAAAAAATATCGACCGGACGAGGCAGTCCGCCTTCGTCACCAGGTAGTGCTGGCAGAGTTTCTCCATCCAAGATATC
>RGFZ01000150.1 GCA_010024875.1 Oxalobacteraceae bacterium
GCTGCAGGCGAGACCCGTAACGGCATGATCGATGCCTATAACGCTGTGTCTGACCGCACTGGCGTAACTGCCAGCGCCTGGGGCGATGGCATCGAGCTGCGCGCGATCGATGGCCGCAACATCTCCATCGGCACGGACGGCACTGCGGCCAACCTCGGTCTGGGTAGCCTGACGGTGGGTTCCACTGCGGATACCGCGGGCGCTGTTACCTACTACTCGCAGGTCACCTTGAAGTCGGATAACAAGTTCGAAGTACAAGCGGGCAGCCACGGCATCCCCAACCTCGAACTGCTGGGTTTCCGCGCTGGTACCTACGGCGGCGCCGACAATGGTCTGAAGATCAACCAAGTCGATATCTCGACGGTGTCCGGTGCTCAGCAGGGTATCGTTGCCATCGATGCAGCGATCGAGACGATCAGCAAGGCGCAGGCTAATTCAGGTGCGTTGAACAACCGGATGGATCACATCCTGAACAACTTGGCCGAAGGCAGCCAGAACATGTCCGCATCACGCAGCCGTATCCTGGATACCGACTACGCGACCGAGACCCAAGCCCTGGCCAAGCAGCAGATCATCTCGCAAGCAGCCACTGCGATGCTGGCGCAAGCCAACCAGCAGCCGCAGACGGTGCTCTCGCTGCTGAAGTAATCAGCTCTTCACCGGTAGTTGTCTGAACAAGGGGAGGCGGAAACGCCTCCCCTTGCTTTTGGTGCTTTGCTTTTTAGGGTGGTGATTCCACGGTCTTGCTCGGCTCGCATGATGGTGGGTGTCAGATTAGGGATGGATCCCGGCCTATGCCGGGATGACGAGTACGCAAGGGGAGAGACAACAGTGCGTACTAAGTGAGTGTCCCTCTGTGGGAATAGCTGGTACTAAGTGAGTGTCCCTTTGCGGGGATGTCCCTTTGCGGGGATGTTAGTTGGGACCAGATCGGGTATGGATCCCCGCCTGCGCTGGGGTCCAGCGTTGCTCACGCGGGACCATCGACACGCAATAAGCCGTCGTGCAGCTCAGAGAAACAGGCCTTTTCCCGTCGGCAGCCCAAAAAAAAGCGGCCACGAGGGCCGCGAAGGTCGCTTGCACTGCTGGTAAAACTATTTGATGTAATCGAAGAGATTCAGTTGGGATATCTTGCGACAGCATGGATTTCATGCGCAGCATATTCTCTTCGGCCAGGGATGCCTGGTTTTCGGCCTTGTTGGACGCAGCGCCTATACTCGCCAGACTATCGGACATTCCCTGCTGGAGTTGTTCAACCTCACCTACCGCGCGCTGTATGTCGACGGGCTTGTTGTTCTGCAGCGCGGCTGAGAGATCATCGATCACCTGGAAAAAACCCACAGGTTCCTTCTTGCCAGCAGCGTCTGTCCGCACCAGTTTGTCGAAAGGATTGGTTCCGGCGCGGTTGACATCGACCGCGCTCTGGTCGCCTACGCCCACTGCGTTGATCGTCTGATCGCCCTGATACACCAACTTGCCTTCCTGATTGGTCGCGAAGGCCAGCTTGCCTACCCGGCTGCCCGAGAAGATGTAATTGCCATTAAGGTCTTGCGTATTAGCCAGTGACAGCAATTGGTCACGCAACTGGCGCACTTCGATATCGATCGACTTCCGATCGGCGGCATTGTAGGTATCGTTGGCGGCCTGAACCGTTAGTTCCTTCAGCCTGTCAATCAGTGTGCTGGCATTGGTCGCTGCTGTCTCCTGCTGGGACAGCTTGTCCTTCACCGCGTTGATCGTCTTGACATAGGTATCCTGCCGCTGGATCGCCGATTTCAGGCGAGTAATCGTGGCCGACTTGTCTGGCGCATCACTGGGCTTGATCACCTGCTTGGAGGTCGACAGCTGCGTCTGCGTCTTGGCTAGCCTGTCCTGCGTCACTCCCATCTGGGAGATCGCCCGGTCAAAGTATAGATTGGTGGACATTTCCATGAATGAGCCTCTTTAAACGATAACTGCTTGCGATCAGACCTGCAAAATCGCATCGAACAAGGTATTGGCTACCTGCATGGCCTTGGCAGAGGCCTGATAGGCCTGCTGAAAACGGATCAGATCAGCTGCTTCTTCATCCAGCGATACGCCAGATATCTTGTCCCTGGCCTCGATCGCCTGATCATTCACCACCTGCAGCGCTTTAGCGACCAAGTCCAGCATGGTCTGGTTGTTACCGGTGCCATCGTGATTCCCGTCGAGCAGGAAGGTATCTCCCGCGATGGGTGCCTTGTTCAGCGTGAATTTCAGTCCCTGATACTCGATACCGCGAAGCGGATCGTAATCGCGCTCGGCCAGTACCGTGACCAATCCATTGGCCGGGTTCTTCCAGGTGATCTGATAATGCGATCCCGATGTGAAAGTCACATCAAATTTCTGGGCGCGCAGCGCGGTGATCCTATCCATTGCCAGCGTGGCCGGATCTTTCATGGTGGTGTCGTAGCTGCCGGCGACCGTGCCACTGCCCTCGCCCGTCACCATGACGATCAAGTCCTCGGGCACCGGTCCGTCGAAATAGACGCCC
>RGFZ01000016.1 GCA_010024875.1 Oxalobacteraceae bacterium
GCGCTTGCGGCCGGTTATTTGTGGCTGGTGATATTTGCAGTGATGGCCTCGCTGATTGGCGCGTTCTATTACCTGCGCGTGATTAAGCTGATGTATTTCGATGAGCCCGCAGATTCCTCGCCCATCGTCGCGCCTTCCGGTATGCGTCTGACCCTGTCCATCAACGGTATCGCCGTGCTCTTGCTCGGAGTGCTGCCGGGGCCGTTGATGACAGCTTGCGTGTATTCGATTTCTCAGGCACTCGCCTCCTGATGGCACTGATCTGATGAATACCTCAACCGCCGCCTGGCTGATTATTTTCCTGATGGTTCTGGCAGCGAATTTACCTTTCTTCACTGAATCGCTGTTCGGCGTATTCCGACTGAAATCTGCGCATAAGCCTTTTGCGGTCCGTCTGTTGGAGGTGCTGCTGTTATATCTGCTGGTGATCGGTATTGCGCGCGGCCTGGAAACAATGGCGGGCAATGCGTTCCCGCAGGGCTGGCAGTTCTACACCGTCACGCTTTGTCTGATGTTGGTGCTGGCCTTTCCTGGATTTGTCTGGCGCCACTTGCGCCGCCGTTCCGCCAACGACTGATGCTCAGTCGCCCGCATGGATAAGCATCTGACCGAAACCGAGATTAGTTCCGAGCTGGTCTACGACGGTCAATTCATCAAGCTGCGCAATGACCGGGTTTTGCTACCGGATGGCAGCGAGGCCACGCGAGAATATTTCCGTCATCCTGGCGCGGTCGTGATTGTGCCAGTGTTCGAGGATGGCCGTGTGCTGCTGGAGCGGCAGTTTCGTTACCCGAACAATCAGGTATTCATCGAATTCCCTGCAGGGAAACTCGAGCCAGGCGAAGATCCCTTACTTTGCGCGCAGCGCGAACTGCGTGAAGAAACGGGCTATTCAGCCGGCGAATGGCAATTTCTGTGCACGATACACAATGCGATTGCCTACTCGGATGAGCATCTGGATATTTATCTCGCCCGCTATCTGACAGAGGGTGAGCGCGATCTCGACGCAGGTGAATTTCTCGATGTGTTCACATTGCCGTTCGACGAGATGCTCGAATGGATACGGCAGGGCAGAGTGACAGACGTCAAGACCATCATCGGCGCCTTCTGGTTTGACAAGATGCGCCGTGGCGAATGGACGCCTCCTTCGCGTTGAGCATTTGGCCGCATATGGGCTCAGACAAGGGCGCACTCTGGTCGTCAGCGCCAGTCTTGTCAGGTCACGATCGGTACGGATACCCCCGGCAAGGCTCCTGCTGGCAGCAAGCCCATAACCGCTTCGTCAGCTTACCGCAGACTGCGCGAAATTCTGAAGGTGCTCTTGCGATCGACCTTAGCCAGACGGTCTTTTTATCTCAACCGGTGCTCACTCTGTTTCTTCCGGCGCTCTTTGAGTGGTAGAGAGCGATATCAGCCCGAGAGATCATTGAATCAATATCCATCTCAAGCCTTTGCTTTTCAGTGACGCCAATGGAGACAGAAATATGAATAACTTCATCGTCCGGAGTTTGGACTGTTAGGGTGCCTATCGATTCTCTCAGCCGGTTGAGCACGGATTGTGCACTGTGAATGTCCAATTTTGGCAAAATGATTGCGAATTCTTCGCCACCGATACGCGCCACAATATCCCCGCAGCGTAGAAAACTTTTCATTTTTTCACTAACAGCTTTCAGTGCGATATCGCCGACATAATGGCCATATTTGTCATTTATTGACTTGAAATGATCGATGTCCACAATAGCCAGTGCCAGGGTAGTGTTTTCGCGTTCGCATAGGTTAATGGATTGACTGGCCAGTTCGTAAAAATGCCGACGGTTGCTTAGTCCAGTCAGCACATCTTTGGTCGATAGCTCGAGTAGCTGTTGTTCAAATACTTTTCTTTCGCGAATATCGAAAACGATACTTCGGCTCATTATTGCGTTACCGGAGTCATCGCGCAGCAGGCTTGCACTGATGGCCACCGGAATAATGGATCTATCTTTTCTTACCAGTTCAAATTCCAGATCTTTTGCATAACCATTCTTAAAGAACGATGACGATTCATGTAAAAATTTATTTCTGCTTTTATCGGAAATAAAATGTTCATAGCGTTTCCCAATCAATTCACTTTTTGGGTAGCCAAGCCAATCAGCTTCTGTCTTGTTGATGTACAGGATATCTCCCTCGGGTGAGAGCGAATGATAGCCGCACGGAGCATGATCATAAAGATCGTAAATCGATTGTTTTTCGATGTTTGTGACGGCGAGTTCTTTGCTGGTATTGTCAAAATCTTTGATCAGTCTGGTCAGGGATTTTTTCAGAGATTCGATCTCATAAATAATAAAAAAGTTTTTTGATAGTAGCTTTTCCTTTTTTCCGAAAAAAACTTCTAGTGTTTGGAGATGTCTGGCAATGTGTGTTGAACCGCTAAAAGCAAAAGCAGCGATAACAATTATTAAAGCTAGACTGGCAGGTAGAAATCTTTTCAATTCAGCATAATATTTTTCATGGAAGCTAGCTTCATTCGCTTCCACAGCAACAAACCAGTCCCCGTGATGAATCTGATACAAGAAAGCATGTGCTGTTCCACCGTCGCTGTTCTGATAGGTGACCGCTTTGTAGCCAGATACGTTTGCAAAACTTTTGGCAGGGATGCCAATGTTTTGCCCAACAAACTTGTCGTTTTTATCCGATCGGCTGATGATGATTCCATTTCTATCGAATAAAGTACAAGTCCACTGATCAGGCCAAGCTTCCCGCATGATCAAATTGGAAAAATAATCGGCGTCGAAAATAACCCGCAGGACATAGTTGCGCGAACGATGCGATCGGATTGGCATGCTCACTGCCACGCGATATCCTTCGGCGTCGGGGATAGTGAAGGGGCCTGAGAGATTAGGTTTTCCTGTAATGATGGCTCTCTGCACGGTCTCGCTGTCGCGAGTTTGGAAAGTGGGTTGGTCGAATGGGGTTTTCGTCACAAAAATCAAATCACCCGTTTGTCCTGCCAAACCGATCGCTGCAAAATTCGGATGATTCGCGACAATTCGGGTGGCGTCCTGGTAGAGATTTTTCCAGTTTTCCTGTTTCGCATGTTGAGAGTTCTTCAGCACTTCCAATTCAAGCGTGGCAGCAGCAATCTGGCTCTCCACCTCATGGCCGACTTTACTGGCCTCGAAAAGAAATTCCGAATGAATTAACTGAAGCTGAGCGTCAGCCGTACGTTGCCACAATAAAAAGATAAAGAGCAATGACGGGATGAGGCAGATTGCCAGAAGCGTATGCAGTGCTGTTCTTATTGTTATTTGCATTTTCACCAACCGTAGCCCAACAATTAATCTAAATACTAGAATTAACGAATGGTAGTGTGCAATAACTAATGGTTACATCGCGATAGTGGTCAGAAAAGACAACGTCGTTACCGAACTTTGATCAGGAATTTGATCGCCTCTTGTATTCGTGCCCAAAAGCAGGGGCCTTTTGATCTTCGCGTTGACCAAGCGCTCGCGTCGGTTGGTTGGGTAGGTATAAAAAAATCCCGCCGTCGCTCACGCGAGGCGGGATTTGCTGGCCAGCGTTCCCTTGGGGCAGGGTTGGCGGCGATATCGCCGTCAGTTGCGCGTTTCTATCTGCACCAGAGGCTCCTCCGACGAAGGAGGTACCGGCTTGCGCTCACGGGGTGTGCGTGCCACTTGCCCGATGCTTGCAGTAGCTTCTTGCGCGCGACGAAGTTTCTCCGGATCGGTGGTCGCCATCATCAAGCCCGCAGCGGCGAGCGTCTGTTCGAGTGATAGATTGGCTGCGGCCGCAGCGCCCACACCGTGCTCTATCGGTGTGCTCGCTATCGCGTGAACGATGGCCGTGGGTTCATCGTGGGCCTTTGCGCCGGCAATTTCTTCTGGCGCGGGCAATTCAATCGGTGCAGTGCTCACAGCGTGCTCGCTGTACTCTGTTGGCCGTGAGCTACCGTTTAACGCTACTGCAGCGTTTACCTCGACGGCAGGCGCGGGTTCGTGATGATCGGTATCGCGCGGCGCGGTGGTTGCAGCGTCGGTGGATGCCGATAGGTGAGCCGCAGCTTCATGCCGCAACTCAGTCTCATGTCCCTGTTCGATGAACTGTTGAATGACTTCCGTTGCGTGGCCGTCGGTAGAGACATGACGGTCATCGGCTAGATCAGTCTCGTCGAGATCAGAACCGAGCAGGGTATCTGAAGGTTCGCGCTCGCGACGGTTGCGGTTACGTCCGCCCCGACGGCGACGACGACGAGGCTGGTCACCGTTTGCCTCGGCGGCGCTGTCTTCCTCAGTGGTGTTGAGCAGATCAGCTTGCGTCGGCGTTTCCGGGGCAGAGCTCGTCGGGACAGGGGCCGCCACTGCCACCGGCACAGAAAGCTCAGGCAGGATTTTTTCTTCGCTCTGCTGGCTGCGCTTGTCATCGCGGCTGTGACGGTTGCGCTCGCGACGGGCCTCGCGCGGCTCTCCGATGTCTTGCACCTCGCGCGGCTCACGAGGAGCCTTGGCTTGACGGCCCGCTTTGTGCTGGTCAAGGCTTCCTTTCAGTTCTTTCGTCTCTTTCGATTCTTTCGCCAATTTAGGCTCACGTGCCTCGACACGCTCCTCTTTGTCGCGACCACGCCCGCGTCCGCCACGGCTACGGCGTCCCCCGCGATCATTGCGGTCACGTTCTTTGGGTTTGGGTACTGAGGCTGCAGCGGGGATTTCCGCCGTTGGCTTTTTGCGGAACAAGCCCAACAGGCGCGACAGGAAACCTTCGGCCGCTTGCTCGGTTGCGGCGCTGGTCTCGACCGGGCGGCGCTCCACGACTGGGGCCGGCCGATCGGGCGTGATCGACTTGACGACCGCCTCTTGGCGAGGCTTTCGCTCTTCCTCCTTGCGCTTGCTGTAGCCAACGTCGGTATCGACTTCCTCCGCCATCTTGTAGCTGGCCTGCAGATCATCGAGGCGCGGATCGTCGTGCTTGATGCGCTCAAGTTTGTAGTGCGGCGTCTCTAGGTGCTTATTGGGAATCAGAACCACGGATACACGGTGGCGGTTCTCGATCTTCAGGATCTCGCCGCGCTTTTCATTCAGCAGGAAGGCGGCCACATCGACCGGTACCTGCACGTGGATGGCGGCGGAGTTTTCTTTCATCGCCTCTTCTTGAATGATTCGCAGCACTTGCAGCGCGGAAGAATCCGTGTCGCGGATATGACCCGTGCCGTTGCAGCGCGGGCAGGTCACATGACTGCCCTCGGACAGCGACGGACGCAGGCGCTGACGAGAGAGCTCCATCAGACCAAAGCGGGAGATTTTGCCCATCTGAACCCGTGCGCGATCGTAGTGCAGCGCATCTTTGAGACGGTTTTCAATCTCGCGCTGGTTCTTGGCGTTCTCCATGTCGATGAAGTCGATCACGATCAGACCGCCCAGATCGCGCAGACGCAGCTGCCGCGCGACTTCATCGGCCGCTTCAAGATTGGTGTTGAACGCGGTGGTTTCGATGTCGCTGCCACGAGTTGCGCGAGCGGAGTTGACGTCCACGGAGACCAGTGCCTCGGTGTGGTCGATCACGATGGCGCCGCCGGAGGGCAGGGGCACGGTGCGCGAATAGGCGCTCTCGATCTGATGCTCGATCTGGAAGCGCGAGAACAGCGGCACGTCATCGCGGTAGCGCTTGACCCGGTGCGCCATGTCCGGCATCACGTGACTCATGAACTGCTGTGCCTGTTCGAAGATGTCGTCGGTATCGATCAGGATTTCGCCGATATCGGGCTGGAAGTAGTCGCGGATCGCGCGGATCACGAGTGAGGATTCCTGATAGATCAGGAAGGCGCCGGGGGCGGCCTTGCTGGCGCCATCGATCGCGTTCCACAGCTGCATCAGATAGTTCAGATCCCACTGCAGCTCGTCGACGTTGCGGCCAATGCCGGCGGTGCGGGCAATGACGGACATGCCTTGCGGCAGATCCAGTTTGTCCATGGTCTCGCGCAGCTCCTGACGATCTTCGCCCTCGACGCGGCGCGACACGCCGCCACCGCGCGGGTTGTTGGGCATCAGCACCAGATAGCGGCCGGCCAGCGAAACGAACGAGGTCAGGGCTGCGCCCTTGTTACCGCGTTCTTCTTTCTCGACCTGCACCATGATCTCCTGGCCTTCGCGAAGCGCTTCGCGGATGCTGGCATGACGCACATCGACGCCGTCGCGGAAATAGCTGCGGGCGACTTCTTTGAATGGCAGGAAGCCATGGCGTTCTTCGCCATAATTGACGAAGCAGGCTTCAAGCGAGGGCTCGATACGGGTGATGACGCCTTTGTAAATGTTGGATTTGCGTTGCTCGCGACCGGCGGTCTCGATATCGATGTCGATGAGCTTTTGCCCATCGACGATCGCCACGCGCAGTTCTTCTTGTTGCGTGGCGTTGAACAGCATGCGTTTCATATTGTGTGGCTCCGGGACCCGGAAAGGGTCTGTGTCTGCCGTGCGGGCGCAAGCCATCAGCACGGCAAAGTCATGGGATGCATGCGGGAGGACGGAACCAGGAGGAGAGTATTGCCGTTGCGTGGGACAGAGCGCATCGCGCTCGCCGCACAGGGCGCGGATGGAACTGCAGGCTTTGCTATTTGCGCAGCAGGATCACGCGGACGCGAACACCGAGCGCGCCGTACGTGGCTGCTCGTTATCTTGGCGGTGGCGTGGATCGACCATGGTCGTTCGGGTTCCTGTGGTTCGCAAATGTTGCAAGCAATCTCAGTTGCATCTGCCGGCAAGCCTTCGGTGGTGAACGGCTTGCCAGACTAATCCTTACTTTTCCTGGCTTTCGCTTCCGGCACTCCGGCGCCTGTCCGGTCGCAACTTCGGTGCGACCCCGACCGCGCAGGACTACCTGCATGCACAGCTTTACCATTGAAGCTGCCTGAACACCGTTGCGGGAAATCGTTCGCCTTGCGTGCGGACCTCTCGGGTCGCATCGGGCTGCGATGGCAATGCCAATCTCGCGCAGGTTTTCGAATAGGCGGGGCCAATGGAGACGCCCCTGTGTAGAATCTGTTTTTTCTTCTGACACATTCCGCGGAAGTTCTCCGCTGACACGATTATATATTCAAAATGAAGGACTTAGCGAGACTTTCTGAAGCTGGTGGGAGATCTCGCAGCGAGCCCGCGCGGGATGCCGGGCATCCAGCAGTGAGATGGCTGGTGATTGGACCGGACGAGGCCGGGCAGCGCATCGATAACTTTTTGATAAAACTGTGCAAGGGCGTACCGAAAAGCCATATTTATCAGGTACTTCGTTCCGGTCAGGTGCGGGTCAACAAAGGGCGAATCGCGCAGACCTACCGGCTGGCTGAGGGGGATACGGTGCGCGTGCCGCCGATCCGGATTGCTGAACGCGTCGAAAGCCATGTTCCCGGGGTGGAATTCGAGATCTTGCTCGAAGACGAGCATCTGCTGATTATCGATAAACCAGCGGGTGTCGCGGTGCATGGCGGCTCTGGCGTCAGCCATGGCGTGATCGAGCAACTGAGAGCGTCGCGACCGCAGGCCAGGTTTCTCGAGCTGGTGCACCGGCTGGATCGGGAGACCTCGGGCATCCTGATGCTCGCAAAAAAACGCAGCGCGCTGGTTGCCCTTCATGAGCAAATCCGCCTTGGCAGTGTGGACAAGCGTTATCTGGCGCTGGTGCATGGGCAGTGGCAGCATCGCCGGCAGCATGTGAAGCTGCCGCTGTTCAAGTACACCACGCCGGAAGGCGAACGACGCGTCCGAGTTCAGTCGGATGGACAGCCTTCTCACACGATCTTCAATTTATTGCGAAAATACGGCGAGTTTGCATTACTTGAGGCTGAGCTGAAAACGGGCCGGACGCACCAGATTCGTGTGCACCTTGCCGCTTCCGGCTTTCCGATTACAGGCGACGAGAAGTACGGCGACTTTGCGTTCAACCGGCAGCTGCAGAAAAGCGAACCCGGACGCGGCACGCTCAAGCGCATGTTTTTGCATGCATGGCGACTGCGTTTCGAGCATCCGGCAAGTGGTCAAGACATCACTATCGAATCACCTCTGCCCGAGGCTTGCGAGCATTTTCTCGACAGCCTTCAGGCTTCCCTCAACACCCAGCAAACACGATAATTCAACGGCGCAGCGCCACCAAGGAAGAGACAGGTTCATGCCCAGAAAACAATTTGACCTGATCGTCTTCGACTGGGATGGCACGCTGATGGACAGCACCACCACCATCGTGGCCAGCATGCAGGCAGCGGCGCGTGACCTCGGTCTTCCTGTGCCTGATACACGTGCAGCGTCGCATGTGATCGGCCTGGGACTGCAGGATGCGATGCAACGTGCCATGCCCGATCTTGATCCCAAGTCTTATCCGCGCATGGTTGAGCGTTATCGACATCATTATCTTTCGCAGGATCACAGCCTGACGCTCTTCGGTGGGGTGCGCGAGATGCTGACTGATCTGGCGGCGCAGGGCTATTTTCTGGCGGTGGCCACGGGCAAGAGCCGTGTCGGTCTGAACCGCGCGCTTAACACGGCGGGACTGATGTCGGTATTCGATGCCACACGCTGTGCGGACGAGACCTTTTCCAAGCCACATCCGGCCATGCTGCACGAAATCACACGCGAGCTGGGGCAGGACTTGCGTCGCACCGTCATGATCGGAGACACCACGCATGACTTGCAAATGGCCGGCAATGCAGGCGCGGCAGCGATCAGCGTGCATTTCGGAGCGCATCCCCGCGAAGAATTGCAGGCCATGTCCCCAATGTTCGGTGCCGACTCTATCGGCGATTTACATGCATGGCTGAATGAACATGCGTAATCTGCAAACATACCGCGTCGATTAAAGTTGCGATGTCCGTGTCTATCTACATTTGCGATTCCAATTCGCTTGTCGAGGGAGGCAAGGGCATCCGCTTTCCGGTCACGGCAGGCGGCGAAGATTGCTCTGCATTTGTGGTGCGCTACGGCGGTCAGCCGCACGCCTATTTGAACCGATGCGCCCATGTACCCATGGAGCTGGACTGGAACGAGGGAGAATTCTTTGAATCCAGCGGGCTGTACCTAATGTGCGCAACCCACGGTGCATTGTATGAACCAGATACCGGCCGCTGCGCCGGCGGCCCTTGTCGCGGAGGACGCTTGCACCCGGTGACGGTGATGGAACGTGATGACAAAATTTTCTGGGAAGCCGACGAGTTCATCCGTCCGGCAAGAGCCTGAACAACGCATGAACAACAATATCTGATTCTCGAGGACCTCTGATGAATGACGATACTACCGGTTCCGCTGGCAATAAGCCAGATACACCGACTGATGCAGGATCTGCTTCGTCTTCTGAACACTCTGCCGAGCTGCATCCCGGGGTGCAGCAGACGTCACCGTTGGATGCGCCATCCGCACCCGCATCAGCACCCCCATACGCGATGCTAGAGCAGGTGGCGAAGGCGCTGCTTGAGGAGCAGCAAGCGAACCGGCGCTGGCGAGTGTTTTTCCGTTTTGCGACACTGTTTGTCGCGCTGTTCGCCATCTGGGTGGCGTTCGATCTGAAGGGACCTTCTAAACCCGTCAGCGCCCGTCATACTGCACTCGTTGAAATCGACGGCGAGATCGACAGCGACAGCAGCACAGCTTCGGTCAGCTCCATTCTGCCCGCTCTCAATGATGCGTTCAGCGATGTGGGCTCGGTGGGTGTCATCCTGAAAATGAACAGCCCCGGCGGCAGCCCGGTGCAGTCGGCAATCGTCAATGATGAAATCACCCGGCTGCGCAATCTGCACCCTAACAAGCCCGTGTATGTGGTGGTCGAAGACATGTGCGCTTCTGGGTGCTATTACATAGCCGCTGCCGCAGACAAGATTTATGTGAGCCAGGCCAGCGTCGTCGGTTCTATCGGTGTGCTGATGAGCAGTTTCGGCTTTACCGGTCTGATGGACAAGCTGGGCATCGAAAGGCGTTTGATGACCGCTGGCGAGAACAAGGCACTGATGGATCCTTTTTCTCCGACGAGCACGCGGCACAAGGAGTTCACCCAGGCGATGCTGAAAGAGATCCATGAGCAATTCATTACCGCCGTCCGACATGGGCGCGGCAAGCGGCTCAAAGAGTCACCCGAGATATTTTCCGGGCTATTTTGGACCGGTAACGCCGCCATCAAGCTGGGTCTGGCCGATGCACTCGGAACGGTCGACAGCGTCGCGCGCGATGTGCTCAAAGCTGAGGACGTGATCGACTACACCGTACGAGAAGGTCTGTCTGATCGAGTGCTGAAAAAATTCGGTGCGGCGATGGGCGAGGGCGCTGTGCGCGCAATGTCTGTTGAGTGGATGAAGCCGCGCTGATCGCGCGGGCTGCTGAGCGGGGCCTGAGTGATGGGTGTCCGACCATGGATCCCAGCTTGCGCTGGGATGACACTTCACTGGCTATCATTCTCTGCCGCTACCTGATAACTCAAGCAAGAAGCAAGAACACGGTTGGTTTCTTCCTGACATCTGGCATCTTCCCGGCATCGATATCTCGCTTCCACAGTGAGACCGCCTGCGTGCGCACGGATTCGCTCTCCAGCGTCAGATCGGTCGCGATGCACACCAGCGTACCTGCGGCGCAGTGCGTGACCATTGCATCGAGCAATGCCTCATTGCGGTAGGGTGTTTCTATGAAGATCTGGGTCTGCTTTTCCTGACGAGAGCGCTGCTCGAGTTGTTTCAGGCGCTGCGCGCGCTGAGCGGCATCGGTCGGCAAGTAGCCATGAAACGCAAAGTTCTGCCCGTTCAAACCGCTGGCCATCAGCGCCAGCAGCAGCGATGACGGACCTACCAGCGGTTTGACGATGATCTGCTTGTCGTGCGCGAGTCGCACCAGATCTGCTCCAGGATCGGCGACCGCTGGCACGCCAGCCTCGGACAGCAGACCAGCGTGTCGCCCACTCAGCAGTGGCGTCAGCAGCGCGGGAATCTCTGCTGGAGCCGTCTTCACATTCAGCTCGCGGATATCGATGTCCTGCAGGGGTTTGCACAGTGGGTGCGTCTCAGCGACGAGCTTCAGGAATGCTCGCGCTGTCTTCGCATTCTCGGCGATGAAATAATCGATAGTGGCAGTGACTTCACGTACCGGCGCTGGGATCACGTTTTCCAGTGCGCCGGGGCCCAGAGAATTCGGTATCAGGTAGAGCGTGCCATTCATTGCGTGTCGCTTAATAGGAAGAATGGCATGCCGGCTTGGCGCAGCATGCTGGTCAATGCAATCAGTGGCAGACCGGTCAGGGCACTGGGGTCGTCGCTGCGTATCTGTTCAAGTAGCGCAATGCCTAGCGCTTCGTTTTTGGCGCTGCCTGCGCAGTCATATGGCTGCTCTATCCGCAGGTAGGCATCCAGCTCGGCATCCGGCAGATGCCGGAAACGCACCAAGGTTTGTACGTTCTGCTTTTGTATGCGAAGTGAACTGCCATTGCGCGGATCTAGCAAACACAACGCGGTATGGAACACCACTTCCCGGCCGCGCATTTTTTTGAGCTGGGCGAGCGCCCGCAAATGATCTCCCGGCTTGCCGATATGTTCGCCGTCGAGCGTGGCGACCTGATCGGAGCCGATCACCAACGCATTGGGATTGCGGGCGGCAACAGCTTCCGCCTTGGCCTCGGCCAGCCTGAGCGCGGTGTGCTCGGGCGCTTCGCCCGGTAATGCGGCCTCGTCGATGTTGGGGGAGTCGACCTCGAAGGGCAATTGCAGGCGGGACAGCAACGCTTTTCGGTAGGCTGAGCCGGAAGCGAGAATCAGGCGCGGCGAGTGAGTTTGTTGCATGAATTGAAATATCCGGCTACCGTAGCGAGTGGATTCGACTTGTATTCGGCATGAAAACCAGCCTGCCGTTTCGCCAAATGCCTGATTTATTTGGGATATTACTTAAACCCTGCTATCATAGCCGGTTTTCCGAGGCACTCGGTTCGCATGAGCGCTCACGTCGTCGACAGCTTTGAGTTTTGCCGATCCGCCGGACAGGCTTCCGGCTCAACGCCAGTTGCCGAATTCAAAAGATTGTGCGTCGATCTTGCTGATGTTGGCGGTGAGTTGCGCTGGTCGTTTGAGGGCGGCCTTCATCCCGAGGGTGATCCGCAGCTGGTAATGGATGTGTCGGGAACCGTGAAGCTGGTCTGCCAGCGGTGCATGGCGCTGTTCGATCACTCGCTGCATGCGCATGCCACTCTGGTGCTGGCGGCTGACGATGAGCGGGCTGATGAAGCTGAATCACGGCTCGACGATGACGATATTGACGTCATCGTCGGCAGCAAGGCAATGGACCTTCTGATGCTGGTTGAAGACGAGGCGCTGCTGTCGCTGCCCCTGTCGCCTCGGCATGAGGTCTGCCCCGGTCCGGTGCAGGAAGTGCAGAAAGAGAAGCCCGAGTCCCCGTTTGCGGTACTCAAGAATCTCAAATCCTGAGCTTTGTCAGGCGGCTTTCATTCACGAGCATGGCTCTGAAAGTTGCCAATCTGGTCAGGGTGTGGCGGTGCATCACCCTATGTTAAAATTTTGGATTCGCAAGAAACACTGGTTTAGGAGCAAGTCATGGCTGTACAACAGAACAAGAAAACCCCGTCCAAGCGCGGAATGCATCGTTCGCACGATGCGCTGAAGAACCCACCTACGGCGGTAGAGCCAACCACGGGTGAGGTTCATCTGCGCCACCACATCAGCCCGAACGGCTTTTATCGCGGCCGCAAGGTCATGCAGACCAAGAACGACGACTAATCTGCTGGTTCACATCACGGCGTGAACAGTCACCGACTGCTTGGCGCCGTTTTTGTATCCACGTCTTCCCCGTCGTCATGCCCCCGCATGAATGAGCCATGCCGCTGATCGCTATTCGCGCAACGGAGCGGCACACGCTGCCACCAACATGGCAATAAAACTCTCCATCGACTGCATGGGCGGCGACCACGGTCCGTCAGTGACCGTTCCGGCGTCCGTTGCCTTCCTTCACCGCGAAGCCTCCGTCGAGCTGATTCTGGTCGGCCGTGAGTCTGCAGTGCGCGCCGAGCTGGATAAGCTGGGTGCATCGAATCATCCCCGCATCACGGTGGTCCATACGACCGAGGTCGTCGAGATGGATGATCCGCTCGAAACCGCTCTGCGCCGCAAAAAAGATTCGTCGATGCGGGTCGCGATCACACAGGTCAAGGACGGGCACGCGCAAGCGTGCGTGTCTGCGGGTAATACGGGCGCACTGATGGCTTTGTCGCGCTACTTGCTCAAGACCATCGCCGGCGTCAATCGCCCGGCCATCTGCACTATCCTCCCCAACCAGAAAGATGGTCCGACTTATGTGCTTGATCTGGGAGCCAACGTCGATTGCGAGCCGCATCATCTGCATCAGTTTGCGCTGATGGGGTCGGCACTGGTGTCGGCGGTCGAGGGCCGCGCCCGTCCGACGGTCGGTCTGCTGAATGTGGGCGAAGAAGACATCAAGGGTAATGAGCTGGTCAAGCAGACTGCAGAGTTGCTGCGCGCCGATCATCAGAAAGGTCTGATCAATTTCTATGGCAATGTTGAAGGAAATGACATTTTCGAGGGCACGACCGATATCGTGGTTTGCGATGGCTTTGTCGGTAATGTCACGCTCAAGGCAGCGGAAGGGCTAGGTCGGCTGATCAAGGGCGTGCTGGTCAGCGAGTTAAAGCATGGTTGGCTGGACATGCTGGGTGCTCTGTTGGCAAGACGGGCGCTGAAACGTATTTCACAACGGCTGAATCCCTCCCGCTACAATGGCGCCAGCCTGCTGGGCTTGCGTGGTCTGGTATTCAAGAGTCATGGCGGCGAGAGCGCCTATGGTTTCGAATGGGCGATACGGCGCGCATTCGAAGCGGCACGTCGTGATGTGCTGGCGCGGATCGAGACCTCGATCGCGGAACTGATGCCGGTTGAAGCGCAGACAGGCGTCACTGAAAAATAAACGCATGAGCATTTACACAAGAATCTCTGGCACAGGCAGCTGTTTGCCTCCGCGTCGAGTGAGTAATGAGCAGTTGGCAAAAACACTGGCCGAAAGAGGACTGGAAACCTCCGATGAATGGATAGTTTCCCGCAGCGGTATCTCCGCTCGCCATTTCGCTGATGACGGTGTGATGGCCAGCGATCTCGGTTGCGCAGCAGCGCAACGTGCGCTTGAGATGGCTGGGTTGCAGCCGAACGATATCGACCTCATCATTCTTGCGACTTCCACACCGGATTTTCTGGGAGGCTTCCCCAGCACCGCCTGCGTCGTGCAGCGCAAGCTGGGCATCACCAATCAATCAGCGGCGCTGGATGTGCAGGCCGTATGCAGCGGATTTGTGTATGCGGTGTCGGTGGCTGACAGCTTCATTAGAACCGGGATGCACAAGCGTGCGCTGGTGATTGGTGCGGAAGTTTTCTCGCGCATCCTTGATTTCAGCGACCGCACCACCTGCGTGTTGTTCGGTGATGGCGCCGGTGCGGTCGTGCTCGAAGCGTCGGATACACCTGGCGTACTGTCTACGCGCATGCATGCGGATGGTCGTCACGCCGACATATTGTGTGTGCCCGGTGTCGTAAGCGCGGGTGTGGTGGCGGGTAGCCCGTTCCTGCACATGGATGGACAGGCCGTATTTAAATTGGCAGTGTCTGTGCTGGAAGAAGTCGCGCACGAGACGCTTGCTGCTGCAGACATGCAAGCCTCTCAGATCGACTGGCTGATACCGCATCAGGCCAACATCCGCATCATGCAGGGCACAGCGAAAAAACTCGGACTTCCTCTTGAAAAAATGGTGGTCACTGTTGATCAGCACGGCAACACCTCCGCGGCCTCCATCCCGCTGGCGCTTGACACGGCGGTTCGCGATGGCCGCATCCAACGCGGACAGCATCTGATGATGGAAGGCGTGGGCGGTGGCTTCACTTGGGGCGCTGCGCTCGTGCGCTTCTGAGTACAGCCCTTTCTTGCTTCCGCTTGCATTATTCACGATTGATCTCTTAACCTCTGTTTCTCACCCACTATCTCTCACCATGAATCAGATTGCATTTGTCTTCCCCGGACAAGGATCTCAGGCAGTCGGCATGCTCAATGGCTTCGCCGGTAACCACGTCGTTGCCGATACTGTGGCTGAAGCATCCGATGCATTGAAGATCGACCTGGGAAAAATGATTGCCGAGGGTCCGAAAGAAGACCTCGACCTGACCACCAATACCCAACCGGTGATGCTCGCCTCGGCGGTCGCTTTTTATCGCGCATGGATCGCGGCGGGCGGCGTAACGCCTACGGTGGTCGCTGGACACAGTTTGGGCGAGTACTCGGCACTGGTGGCTGCAGGGGTGATCGATTTCAAGGACGCCGTGCCGTTGGTTCGTTTCCGTGCGCAAGCGATGCAGGAGGCAGTGCCGGTCGGTCTGGGCGGCATGGCCGCGATCTTGGGTTTGTCGGACGATGATGTTCGCGCAGCCTGCGCGGACGCCGCGCAAGGCGAGGTGGTGGAGCCTGTCAACTTCAATGCGCCAGCGCAAGTCGTGATCGCAGGGCACAAGGCAGCGGTCGAACGTGCTTGCGAAGCTGCCAAAGCGAGGGGAGCGAAGCGCGCACTGCCCTTGCCCGTATCAGCACCTTTTCACTCGTCCTTACTCAAACCCGCCTCGGACCGCTTGCGCGATTACCTCGCCGGCATCGCGTTCCATCCGCCGTCTATCCCACTGATCAATAACGTCGATGTCGCGATGGTGCAAGACCCCGCGGCGATCAAGGATGCGCTTGTGCGACAAGCCGCCAGCCCGGTACGCTGGGTCGAGACATTGCAAAAGATGCATGCCGACGGTGTTACTCGCGTGATCGAGTGTGGTCCTGGCAAGGTGCTGACTGGACTGGTCAAGCGCATTAATGGCGAACTGAGCGCCGACTGCATCAGCGATCAGGCATCGCTAGATTCGATTCTGGAGACATTGAATTCATGAACAAACAATCAGGGCTGGACAATCAGGTAGCACTTGTTACCGGCGCCTCGCGTGGTATTGGTCGTGCGATTGCGATTGAGCTCGCGAAACGCGGTGCAAAGGTCATAGGCACAGCAACATCCGAATCGGGTGCGGCAGCGATCACTGAGTATCTGAAAGCAGTACGCGCTGATGCCGGGCATGGCGCAGTGTTGAACGTGAATGATGCGGATGCATCGAACCAGTTGATCGATAGCATCAGCAAGGAGTACGGTGGATTGTCGGTTCTGGTGAACAATGCTGGTATCACCCAGGACCAACTCGCCATGCGTATGAAAGACGAAGAATGGGATGCAGTGATTGCGACGAATCTGACCGCTGTCGCGAGATTGTCCCGTTCCGTACTGCGCGGCATGATGAAAGCCAAGCACGGACGCATCATCAGCATCACCTCGGTGGTGGGTTCGGCGGGTAATCCGGGACAAATGAATTATGCGGCAGCCAAAGCCGGCGTTGCCGGCATGAGCCGTGCGCTAGCGCGCGAGATTGGTAGCCGTAACATCACCGTCAATTGTGTCGCGCCAGGCTTCATCGATACCGACATGACCAAGGCACTCAATGAGCAACAGGTCGCTGCGTTACTGCAGCAGATCCCGGCAGGGCGTTTCGGCATGCCTGAGGATGTTGCCGCCGCTGTTGCGTTCCTGGCATCGGCGGAAGCCGGCTACATCACGGGCACCACATTGCATGTCAACGGTGGCATGTATATGAATGGTGGCTAAACCCTGTAAATCAAAGGTTTTCAGGGATTTTGCCCTCGCGATACTGTTAATAAAAGCAAAAGCTGAAAACCGAGTTTCGCCGCGCAAACCTGATAAAATGCGCGCACTTTAAGTAACCCATCCATTGGAGGAAAAAGATGTCTGACATCGAAGCCCGCGTGAAGAAGATCGTCGCTGAGCAGCTCGGCGTCGCCGAAGCTGATATCAAGAACGAGTCTTCGTTCGTTGATGATCTCGGCGCCGATTCGCTGGACACGGTCGAGCTGGTGATGGCACTCGAAGACGAGTTCGAAATGGAAATTCCGGACGAACAAGCAGAAAAGATTACTACTGTTCAGCAAGCGATCGATTACGCAAAGGCCAATGTCAAGGCCTGAGATCGTTAAAGCAGTTCACGTCTGACTTTATTCAGGAGTAGGGTTTGAGCCGGTCAAAGCAACGTCGTGTCGTCGTCACTGGATTGGGATGTGTTTCACCTGTCGGCAACACCGTCGCAGCTGCTTGGGAAACCCTGCTAGCCGCTCGTTCAGGCATCGCGACGATTTCTCGCTTTGATGCCAGTTCCTTCTCGACGCACTTCGCTGGTGAGGTCAAGGGCTTCAATGTCGAGGACTACATCCCCGGCAAGGAAGCACGTCATATGGATACCTTCATCCACTATGGCATGGCTGCCGGCATGCAAGCCATTCAGGACAGTGGCCTAGTGGTATCCGAGGAAAACGCCGAACGCATTGGCGTCATTGTCGGCTCCGGCATCGGTGGACTGCCGATGATCGAAGAAACCCACTCCGAGTACACTAACCGAGGCCCGCGCCGCATCAGTCCTTTCTTTGTGCCGGCGTCGATCATCAACATGATCTCCGGTCATCTGTCGATCAAGTACGGCTTCAAGGGTCCCAATATCGCTATCGTGACCGCCTGCACCACCGGACTGCACTGCATTGGCGAAGCAGGCCGTATGATCGAATACGGCGATGCCGATGTCATCATTGCCGGCGGCGCTGAATCCACGATTTCTCCGCTGGGACTCGGTGGTTTTGCGGCAGCGCGCGCGCTGTCCTCCCGCAATGATGACCCTGCTACCGCGTCTCGTCCGTGGGACAAGGATCGTGACGGTTTTGTGCTCGGCGAAGGAGCCGGCGTGATGGTGCTCGAAGAGTACGAACACGCCAAGGCGCGTGGTGCGAAGATCTACGCAGAATTGCTGGGCTTCGGCATGAGCGCTGATGCGCACCACATGACCGCACCACTTGAAGACGGCGATGGCGCGCGGCGCTGCATGGTGGCCGCAATGCGTAATGCGGGCATTAATGCCGATCAGGTCGATTACGTGAATGCGCATGGCACCTCGACCCCGCTGGGCGACGTCGCCGAGACCGTCGCCATCAAGCGCGCATTAGGCGATCATGCAAAGAAGATCGTCGTCAACTCCACCAAATCCATGACTGGGCACCTATTGGGTGGTGCTGGCGGGTTGGAGTCGGTATTCACGGTGCTCGCGGTGCATCATCAGAAATCACCGCCCACCATCAACATCTTCAACCAGGATCCAGCCTGCGATCTCGATTACTGCGCCAACACCGCGCGCGATATGAAGATTGATATCGCAGTCAAGAATTCCTTCGGTTTCGGCGGTACCAACGGGACGCTCATCTTCGCCAACGTTTGATTCCCCCTGACGTCATTCGTCGATCACGACCGGATGGCGCCTTTGTCCCAGTGACTCCATGAATGGCATCGCCACGTCGGTGGTGATTCATCCGTCGCGTCTGCTCCGATGCTTGCTGCTGACGATGTCAGTGCTGCTGTTGAGTGCGGCACTTCTGCTCTGGCAGATGCCGGCCACAGAGGCACGCCTTGTGATTCATCAGCTACTGGCAATGGTTTGCGTTGCGGCAGCGCTGGGCCTGGTATCGAGAGCGCTGACCCTGACAAAATCCTTTGTCATTGATATATCCGGTACTGGCGTGATCCGCTTGCATCACACTGGGCAGGTCGCTGCTGATACGGGGCATTCCGTCTCGAATGACCAACAAGGCAGCGAGGTAGTTCAACTGCTGAAGGATTCGACGCTGTGGTCATCAATGATGTTGCTCCGATTGCGCTTGGTGAATGGTCAGGTAGTTGTGATACCCGTTCTGTCCGACGCCATGAGCGCGGACTCATTTCGCCATCTCTCGATTGCCTGTCGCTGGATCATCCGACAGGACACGTCGCCTTACCCCAAAGGGATACGCTGAATAAATCCTCGTTTTACGGCGAGCCAGCACCGCTTCCATTTGTTGGTTGAACTTTTTAATTTATATCAAGTCAACGACAAAGGGGGTACTGAGTCTGTAGTCCGAACTCGTGAGTATTGCTGCTATTGATGACCATACACGTTCTTCGCATCACGGTATTTACGCGGACGAAGACGCAGTATGCGTAGCCGCCGGCACACAAGCATCGGACCATAATTCGCTCAGTGACTATCCCGGGGTTGTGTATGTGCGAGGAACAGGGGAGTGACGACAGAACGCGATATAGATCAACTCCTGGTTGATCGCGTCCAGCATGGTGACAAAAAGGCGTTCGAGTTGCTGGTATCGAAGTATCAGCGCAAACTCATGCGGCTAGTGTCGCGACTGGTGCGAGATCAGGCTGAAGCAGAGGACGTCGTTCAGGAGGCTTTTATCAAGGCGTATCGCGCGCTGCCGCAATTCCGTGGCGATTCTGCGTTCTACACCTGGCTTTATCGCATAGGCATCAATACGGCCAAGAATTATCTGGTCACGCAAGGTCGGCGGGCGCCCACCTCGACTGAGGCAGATGCTGAGGAGGCAGAAACTTTTGATGACGGAGAGCATCTTAGAGATATCAACACTCCCGAGTCCATGCTGGCGACCAAGCAAATTGCCGAGACGGTGAATCTGGCAATGGAAGCCTTGCCGGATGAGTTGAGAATGGCCATCACCTTGCGAGAAATCGAGGGGTTGAGTTATGACGAAATTGCCGTGGTCATGGGTTGTCCGATAGGGACTGTGCGCAGCCGGATTTTTCGTGCGCGAGAAGCTATCGCGGAAAAACTCAGACCTTTGCTCGATACGGCGACCGACAAGCGCTGGTGATGCACACTACAGTTGTCAGCAAGTTTGAACCGAACTGAATAAAGAAGTGAAGGTCAGGGAGTACCATGAATAGAGAACAGCAGATCCGCCAGCAAGTATCCGAACTGGCAGACGGAGAGCTTGAGGCTCAGCAGCTGCAAGGACTGCTTGCGGCACTGCATGGATCCGAGCCGAGTACGCTCAAAGAGGATTGGCACCTCTACCATCGTATTGGAGACTGTTTGCGCAATGAACCAATGGCGGGCGATCTCAGCGCCGGTTTTTCCCGTCGTCTGCGAGAGCGACTTGATGCCGAGCCCGTCGTGCTGGCCCCTCGACGCAAAGATTTCGCGCAGAGGCTGCGCGGGTGGGGCGTGGCCCTGACGGCGGTGGCAGCGGCGGCTGCCGGTTTTGCATTGTCGCCTTCCCTTTTTCGTCCATCGCTGTCGCCATCGACGCTAGCGCTTGTCTCTGGGCGCGATGCCGGGGCACCGGTAGTGGCGCCAGCCCTCCTTGCCGACGCCGGTGGCGCCATCGCACGCGGCAGGGAGGTAGATTACATATTGCTGCACCTTAGCGCCAATCCCTCGCTTTACGGCGCTCCGGTGCTGGCAAGGCAGGCTGCTTTCAGCAGCGACCCCGAAAAATAACGTATGTCTTTCCGTTCGCTGAGCGCGCAGACCTGGCTTCAGCGAGGGCGATGGATCGCCGTCCTCGCGTTGTTTGTTGGTGCCAGCGTTCATGCTGCCAATACCCCGACTTTTGCGCTGCAGGCGCAGCGACAGCTTGAGCGCGCGCGTGATGCTGCGCGTCGGCTGGATTACACGGGCATTGTGATGCACCAGCAAGGCCCTCAATCAGACAACTACCGAATCACACATCAGGACGATACGACCGAGGGCATGGTACGCATGGAGCCACTCGAAGGGCCGCCGCGACACATGCTTCAACAGGGAAGGCAGCTTACCTGGTACTTAACCCAAGAGCGCATCGTGGTTCATGATGAGCCGACGGGAACGCGGGGCTTTCCTGCGCTGTCGTTCATCAGCTCGCGCGAGCTGCTAGCGCACTACCGGCCGCGAAGCCTGACTCCCGACAGAGTCGCTGGACGTCAGGCCGAGGTATTACAGCTGCAGCCTGTCGATGGTCTGCGCTATGGCTATAGGCTGTGGTTTGACGCTGCCACCGGTCTGTTGCTCAGGGCGCAGAGTATCAGCGAGACAGGGCAGGTGGTTGCGCAGACGAGCTTCAGTCAGTTGTCGGTCTGGCCTGCAGGCGGCGGAAAGTTTCGCTGGCGCGAGCCCGATGTACGCGGCTGGAAGACAGAGTATGCGGTGAAAGGCAAGACTGATCTCTCGGGCTGGTCATTTCGACTGCCCGAGGGATTTTCGCGAATCGCGGCGTTGCGCCGAAACACGGGCACTCCGCACAGCGCTGAGGAAGGATCGCGAGAGCTTGTGCAGATTGTCTGCTCCGATGGTTTGGCCGGTATGTCCATCTTCATCGAGCCCTGGTCGGAGGCACGCAGTGCCCAGCCTGTACAGCGCGGTGCGGTCAATATGCTCGGCAAGCGGCTAGGAGGGTTTTGGCTTACCATTGTCGGCGAAACCCCGATGGCGGCGCTCCGCCAGGTGGCCGACAGCATTGAATTTACCGCCCCTCCAAATAAATAACAGCCCATGAAGACCACGCCTGCACTTTCCCGCCGTCTGTCTGCCGTTTTTTTCTCGGCGACCGCCTTCCTGTTCGTGCCCGCCGGACTGGGGCTTGGCCTAGGCCTCGCGACACCGACAGCGGATGCTGCTGTCCTCCCGGACTTTACCGATCTCGTCGATAAGGTCGGGCCTGCTGTTGTGAACATTCGCACAACCGAGCGTTCAAAAGTGATGCAGCAGGGGCAGGGCGGCGAAGATGAGGAGATGCAGGAGTTTTTCCGTCGCTTCTTTGGTCAGCCGCCCGGACAGCGTCCACAGCCCTCGCCGCGCGGTCGTCGCGCACCGAATGGTAGCGGGGACGATCAACCACAAGTGCCGCGAGGTGTCGGGTCGGGCTTCATTATTTCGGCCGATGGCTATGTGCTGACCAATGCGCACGTCGTCGAAGGCGCAGATGAAGTTTTCGTTACGCTGACCGACAAGCGCGAGTTCAAGGCCAAGATCATCGGTTCGGACCGCCGCACCGATGTCGCTCTGGTGAAGATCGATGGCAGCAACCTGCCGCGTCTGACCATGGGCGATTCAAGCAAACTGCGCGTGGGTGAGTGGGTGATCGCGATCGGCTCGCCCTTCGGTCTGGAGAACACCGTGACCGCCGGTATCGTTTCGGCTAATTCGCGTGATACCGGTGACTATCTGCCACTGATCCAGACGGATGTGGCGGTCAACCCGGGTAACTCCGGAGGGCCTTTGATCAACATGCGCGGCGAAGTCGTCGGCATCAATTCGCAAATCTACAGCCGATCCGGCGGCTATATGGGCATTTCCTTTGCAGTGCCCATTGCCGAAGCGATCCGTGTCTCCGAGCAGCTCAAAACCATAGGGCGTGTCGTGCGCGGCCGCATTGGCGTGCAGATTGGTGAAGTCACCAAAGAAGTGGCCGAGTCGCTCGGTCTGCCGCGTGCGCAGGGCGCGCTTGTCGCGCGTGTCGAACCGGGCAGCCCGGCCGAGAAGGCCGGTGTCGAAGCAGGCGACATCATCACCCATTTCAACGGCACCACCATCGAGAAATCCGGCGATCTGCCGCGACTGGTTGGCAATACCAAGCCTGGCTCGAAATCCACGCTGACCATATTGCGCAAAGGTACCAAGCGCGACCTGCAAGTGACGGTCGCTGAAATGGAAGCCGAGCAGGCCGCCAAGAAAGAAGACAAGAAGCCCAAGCAGGAGCAGACCGTCAATGCGCTGGGTCTGGCTGTCTCTGACCTGAGCGAGGCACAGAAGCGCGAGCTCAAGCTGGAAGGCGGCGCGGTGGTTGAGCTGGCCGATGGCCCCGCAGGCCGTGCCGGTTTGCAGCAGGGTGATGTGATCGTCCGTCTGAACAACACCGACATCAAGGACGCCAAGCAATTCAACGCGCTGGTGGCCAAGCTCGACCCCAAGAAGAATGCGCTGCTGTTGGTGCGCCGTGGAGAGTCTTCACAGTTTGTGCCCTTGAGGCCAACGCAGCAATAGCGCCTGCTTTCCCTTTGCAACAGAGCCGCCGCAATCTCGACCTGATCGAGATTGCGGCGTCGTCACTTATGAACCCATGATTCATTTCATCCTGTACTCGCGCAGCTACTGCCATCTGTGCGATGACATGCTATCTGCGCTGAAGACCCTGGCGGGTGAGGAGGTGCCTGTTACCGTGATCGACATCGATGACGAGGGCAACGAAGCGCTGCTCGCCCGCTATGACGAGCTCGTGCCCGTTCTGATCGGGCAGCGCGTTGGTCAACCCGATGATCAGCCCGATCAGCAGTTGTGTCATTATTTCCTGAATGAAAACACAGTGCGGGATTTTCTGTCCAAGGCCTGATGGCGGCCTGAAGTCCCTGGGGCCAGCCGGTCACGGCTGAAGCCCCTCCAAATCCGGTAGAATGCCGGGTCTGAACAGCTTTCGAAACAAGGCGCTCGCTTGGGGACTCGCCCCGCTCAGAGCGCTTTTTTTGTACCCGCCGCAAGAATGCAAAATATCAGAAATTTTTCAATCATCGCCCATATTGATCACGGCAAGTCCACGCTGGCGGATCGCATCATTCAGCTGTGCGGCGGCCTGTCCGACCGCGAGATGGAGGCGCAGGTACTCGATTCCATGGATCTCGAGCGTGAGCGTGGCATTACCATCAAGGCGCAGACCGCGGCCCTGCAGTACAAGGCGCGTGATGGACAGGTTTACAACCTCAACCTGATTGATACGCCTGGCCATGTGGACTTCAGCTATGAAGTCAGCCGCTCGCTCTCCGCGTGCGAGGGCGCGCTGCTAGTGGTCGATGCATCACAGGGTGTCGAGGCGCAGACGGTGGCTAACTGCTACACCGCACTCGATCTCGGCGTTGAAGTGGTGCCGGTGCTTAACAAGATCGATCTGCCGTCTGCCGATCCCGATAATGCGATTGCCGAGATCGAGGACGTGATCGGTATCGAAGCGAGCGACGCCGTGCATTGCTCTGCCAAGACTGGTCTGGGCGTGGAAGATGTGCTCGAATCACTGATCGCCAAGGTGCCGCCGCCCAAGGGGGATCCTGATGCGCCTTTGCAGGCGCTGATCGTCGATTCCTGGTTCGACAACTACGTCGGCGTGGTGATGCTGGTGCGTGTGATGAATGGCACCTTGCGTCCCAAAGAAAAAATTCTGCTGATGGCCACAGGCGCGCAGCATCTGGTTGAAAGTGTCGGCGTGTTCACACCCAAATCAGTCGCTCGTGAATCATTGTCCGCGGGGCAGGTCGGTTTCATCATCGCCGGTATCAAGGAACTCAAAGCCGCCAAGGTCGGCGACACCATCACGCTGGCTAACAAACCTGCTGCCGAACCGCTGCCGGGTTTCAAGGAAGTGCAGCCGCAGGTGTTCGCCGGACTCTTCCCGGTCGAAGCGAATCAGTACGATGCGCTGCGCGATTCGCTCGAGAAGCTCAAACTCAATGATGCTGCACTAATGTACGAGCCAGAAGTCTCACAGGCGCTGGGCTTTGGTTTTCGTTGTGGCTTCCTTGGCCTCCTGCACATGGAGATCGTGCAGGAGCGGCTGGAGCGCGAATTCGGCATGGACTTGATCACCACGGCGCCGACTGTTATCTATGAAGTCCAGTTGCGCGATGGGACAACCCTCATGGTTGACAACCCATCCAAGATGCCCGAGCCCTCCAAGATCGACGACATTCGCGAGCCCATCGTCACTGTCAATCTGTACATGCCACAGGAATATGTGGGATCGGTAATCACGCTGTGCACGCAGAAGCGCGGCATACAGATCAACATGTCCTACCACGGGAAGCAGGTGCAGCTGACCTATGAGATACCGATGGGCGAAGTCGTACTTGATTTCTTTGATCGCCTCAAATCCATCTCCCGGGGCTACGCATCAATGGATTACGAGTTCAAGGAATATCGCTCATCGGATGTGGTGAAAGTTGATATGCTGATCAATGGCGACAAGGTCGATGCACTGGCCATTATCGTGCACCGCTCGAATGCGCCTTTCCGCGGACGCGCGGTCGCCGCGAAGATGCGTGAACTCATACCGCGCCAGATGTTCGATGTTGCCATTCAGGCGGCGATCGGTTCGAACATCATCTCGCGCGAGAATGTGAAAGCTTTGCGTAAGAACGTACTCGCCAAATGCTACGGCGGCGACATCACCCGCAAGCGCAAGCTGCTGGAGAAGCAAAAGGCTGGCAAGAAGCGCATGAAGCAGGTGGGTTCGGTCGAGATACCGCAGGAGGCTTTCCTCGCCATTCTGCAAGTCGACGAAAAATAAGCGCCCTCAGTCCCGATAAACACAACAGACGCCATCATGACTTTGCAATCCATACTTGGTAATTTCGCGCTGATCTTGTTCTTGCTGACGCTGGCGACAGGTATTGTCTGGATACTGGATCGCTTCTATCTTGCCCCGATACGCCGTCGTGATGCCACCAGCGCGCTCGAGGAATTTGATGCGCGCAGCGCACGTCTGCTGGAAACTGGCGTGAAGCCCGACCCGGTCGCGCGAGCGCAGCTCGTTGCCGAACTGGAACGCCAGCCAGCATGGGTCGCCTATACGGGAAGTTTCTTTCCGGTCATTGCTGCAGTGTTTCTTTTCAGATCTTTTCTGTTCGAACCATTCAAAATTCCATCCAGTTCAATGGTTCCGACCCTGCAGATCGGTGATCTGATATTAGTCAATAAGTTCACCTATGGCATCCGGCTGCCAATTGTTAATAAAAAAATCGTTTCCATTAACAATCCTAAACGCGGCGATGTCATGGTGTTTAAATTCCCGAAAGATCCTTCACTCGACTACATCAAGCGAGTGGTTGGTATCCCGGGAGATAACATCGTGTATAGAAACAAACGTTTGATCGTCAATGGACAGGAAGTGTCCTACGACAAGTTGCCTGATTATCTGGATGAAGAGCGTCTCAGCTACTTCAGCCACTACCGCGAAAACCTGACCGGCGTCGCGCATGAAATTCTGAATGACGACAGAGTGCCCGGCTATGTGGCCAGCCCGGACGCCTTTCCTCAGCATGAGCTGTGCCGCTACAACCTCGAAGGTTTCGAGTGCACGGTGCCGCCTGGACATTATCTGATGATGGGCGATAATCGAGACAATAGTCTGGATTCCCGCTATTGGGGTTTCGTGCCCGATCAAAATATTGTCGGAAAAGCATTTTTTGTCTGGATGAATCTCGGCAACCTCAAACGTATCGGAAGCTTCCAATGAGGACCGCGGTCTGGAGCGATTTACCGGACCGGCACTCTGATCTCAGCATTCAGGGTTTTTCGCTGATCGGTTTGTTGTCCACGCTGACCTTGTTTGGCGTAGCCGGCTTGCTGGTAATTAGGGTGGGCCCCAGCGTGATCGAATACTGGGCGATCGAGAAGGCTGTCAGAGCGGCTTCGGCGGTGTCTGCCACGCCATCGGAAATGCGCGCCGCTTACGACAAGCTGGCCTCGGTTGCGTACATCGATGCCGTGCAGGGAAAGGATCTGTTGATCGAAGGGTCAGGCGATGCGATGAAAGTCCGCTTTGCCTACGAGAAGCGAATACCGCTGAGCGGTCCCGCGAGTCTGGTCATTGCCTACCGCGGGCCCACAGACAGCGACGTCGCCGACCAACACCCCAAATAACCGCGGTGATGCCAATGGATATCGACTTATTGCAAAGCCGGCTCGGCCACACCTTCCGCACCCCAGGGTTGCTGCAACAGGCACTTACCCATCGCAGCCACAGTAGCCTGCACAACGAGCGCCTGGAATTTCTCGGCGACTCGGTGCTCAACTGCGTGATTGCCTCCTTGCTGTTTCATCGCTATGCGAGTATCGACGAGGGTGATCTTTCCCGGCTGCGCGCCAATCTCGTCAAGCAGCAGTCCTTGTACGAAGTCGCACAACGCCTGGAGCTCTCGCAATGCTTGCGGCTGGGTGAAGGCGAACTCAAGTCGGGCGGTTTTCGCCGGCCCTCGATACTGGCAGATACGCTCGAAGCCCTCTTTGGTGCCATCTATCTTGACGCGGGATTTGATGCAGCCTATCAGGTCATCAGCACGTTGTACGAACCTATCATCGAGATCGTCGATCCACGAACACTGGGCAAGGATGCCAAGACGCTGCTGCAGGAATACCTGCAAGGCAAAAAAATCCCGCTGCCGCAGTACAACGTAGTGGCGACGCACGGGGCTGCACATAATCAGGAGTTCGAGATCGAATGCCTGATTCCCAAGCTTGACATTCAAGTGTACGGTGCCGGCGGCAGCCGACGCGCCGGTGAGCAGGCGGCGGCCAAGCTGGCGCTTGAAGCAGTGCAAGACATGATGGTCAAATCACCAGCGTTACCCAAGAAAACCCGGCAGCGCACCACCCAGCTCAAACTTGCCGGTATCGCGACCTTTCAGCCCGACGCACCCGAGCCCAAATCACCACCGCGTACAGACCGGCAAAGCAAGCCCGAGAGAGCCAAGACCGCTCGCCTGTCGGTCCCGCGCGACCAGGACGATCTGCAACTCGATGCGGATGATACGCGGCCAAACAATGGTCAATCCGCATGACAGAGGTCACGACAGTGGCTGGTTTTCGTTGTGGCTATATCGCCATCGTCGGTCGTCCGAATGTGGGCAAGTCGACCCTGATGAACAAGCTGATCGGCGCCAAGGTCAGCATTACCTCGCGCAAGGCACAGACGACCCGTCATCGGATCACTGGAATACAGACTCGCGAGAACGCGCAGTTCATCTATGTGGACACGCCCGGTTTTCAGACGCGCCATAACAATGCGTTGAACAAGACGCTGAACCGGACGGTCAGCAATACGCTCACTGCCGCCGATGTCGTTCTGTTCGTGGTGGAGGCCGGCATCTGGGGCGATGCCGATGCGAAAGTGATGGCGCTTTTGCCCTCAGAGCTTCCGGTCATTTTGGTGATCAACAAATCAGACAAGCTGAAAGACAAGGCGGCGCTGATGAACTATGCGCAGCAGGTCGCCGCGCGGCGCGATTTTGCGGCGATCGTTCCGGTGTCGGCGCGTCAGGGTTTTCAGCTCGACAGGCTCGAAGACGAACTGCGCAAGCACCTTCCTGAAGGGGAAGCCATCTTTGGCGAAGATGACATCACCGACCGCAGCGAACGTTTTCTGGCCGCCGAGATTGTGCGAGAAAAAGTTTTTCGTTTCGTCGGGGATGAGCTGCCCTATACCAGCACGGTCGTCATCGAAAAATTCGAGCAGGAAGGCCAGTTGCGCCGCGTGTTCGCTGCGATACTCGTCGGGCGTGATGCGCACAAGGCCATGCTGATTGGGCACAAGGGCGAGCGACTGAAGGAGATCTCCACGCAGTCGCGGCTCGACATGGAAAAACTCTTCGATGGACCGGTCTATCTAGAAATCTGGGTGAAGGTCAAATCTGGCTGGGCTGACAACGAAGCTGGTTTGCGCGCCTACGGTTACGAATAATCTGCTCAGGCTGCCGCGATGAACGCCACTGCCGCACTAGATGCCAAGACCGAACCTGCTACCGACGATCGCCGCTCGGCTGGCAAGGCGAATCGTGCTCGGCCCGCTGAGCGCGAGCATCGCGTCGTCAATCAGCCCGCGTTCGTATTGCACAGTTATCCGTACAAAGAAACCAGCCTGATCATTGAGGTCTTTTCGCGCGATTTTGGTCGAGTGCCGTTGATCGCCAAAGGTGCAAAGCGGCCGCATTCGCAGTTGCGTGGCGTGCTGCAGACCTTCCAGCCCTTGCAGCTCGGGTGGACGGGTAAATCCGAGGTGCGCACGCTGACCACGGCCGAGTGGATAGGCGGGCTGCTGCCGCTGGAACGATCCGCACTGCTGTGCGGCTTTTATCTGAATGAGCTGATGGTCAAGCTGCTCGCGCGTGACGACCCACATTTGGGGCTGTTCGATCATTACGTGTCGGCGCTGAACCAGCTCGCGCACGATGAACCTGCCGCCATCGTGCTGCGCCAGTTCGAACTCGCGCTGCTGAAAGAAACCGGCGTCGCTGCCTCACTGGCCAAGGTCGTCTCGTCCGGAGAAACGGTCGAACCCGATCTGCTTTACGTGATTGATCCCGAGCGTGGCCCTCGCGAGGCTATGGCCAGCGATACCGTCCCTGTCGTCAGCGGAAAAACGCTGATCGACATGGAAGCAGGCGATTATGCGGACGCCACCACGCAGCAGCAGAGCAAATTCCTGATGCGTTACCTGTTATCGCATCATCTGAATGGTGCGCCACTGAACACCCGGCAGATCCTGATCGATCTGCTGCATTTGTAATTCCTATCCATCCCTATCCGACAAAATAACTGACATGAGCTTTATCAATCCTCAGGGCCAGGTCATCGATCTTGGCGTCAACATTGATCATGTGGCCACACTGCGCAATGCGCGCGGTACCACCTACCCCGATCCGGTCGAGGCTGCCGTGCTGGCCGAACAAGCGGGCGCAGATGCGATCACGCTGCACCTCCGTGAAGACCGTCGCCATATTCGTGACGCCGATCTGGAGGCGATACGCCCGAGGATCACGACCCGGATGAATCTGGAATCTGCGGTCACTGAAGAAATGATAGAGATCGCCTGCCGTATCCGTCCGCACGATGTCTGTCTGGTGCCGGAACGTCGAGAGGAAGTGACTACCGAGGGCGGCCTTGATGTGATCCGCTACTTCGATGAAGTGCGTGCCGCAGTTGACAAGCTGGCGCGTCATGATATTCGTGTGTCTTTGTTTATCGATGCCGATGACGAGCAGATCAAGGCTGCCTCCGAGGCAGGTGCGCCGGTGATCGAACTGCACACCGGACGCTATGCCGATACAGAGGGCGACGAACAGCAAAAAGAGCTCGAGCGTATTCGCCGCGCAGTGGCTACCGGGGTACAGCAGGGCCTGAAAGTCAACGCAGGTCATGGGCTGCATTACACGAACGTGCAGGCAATCGCGGTGATACCCGACATCGCCGAGCTGAACATCGGACATGCCATCGTTGCTCACGCGGTATTCGTTGGCTGGGCCCATGCGATACGCGAGATGAAGGCCATTATGGTCCGCTCGCGGGTGCAGGGTTTGAGCGGCTAGGGCGGGCCCATGGTCTCCGGCATCGGTACCGATATCATTCGTATCAACCGCATTGCGGCCGCGCTGGCACGACACGGCGACCGGTTCGCCCAAAAGATTCTTGGTCCGCAGGAAATGGAAAAATACCTGCGCCGGAAGCAAAAAGTCGAAGCACGCGGTGTGCGCTTTCTGGCGACTCGATTCGCGGCAAAAGAGGCGTTTTCCAAGGCCATCGGACTCGGTATGCGGATGCCAATGACCTGGCGCGCGGTGCAGTTCCTGAATGCACCCAGCGGCAAACCAATGGTCGTCACCAGTGGCGCGCTGACCGAGTTCATGCAGCAGCATGGGTTTACCGCGCAAGTGTCTCTCACAGATGAGGCAGAATACGCAGTCGCTTTCGTGATCGTGGAGAAAATATGAATCAGCCTGTCAAGGCAAACCTGCTTGGCCCCGTGATGCTCGACGTGCTCGGTACGACCCTGGACGACGATGATTTGCGCCGGATACGGCATCCGCTGACTGGTGGCGTGATCCTGTTCGCGCGCAATTTTACCGACCGAAAGCAGCTGGTCGCCTTGTGCGATGCCATTCATGCGGCGCGTCCCGGCGTGCTGATCGCTGTCGATCATGAAGGAGGCCGCGTGCAGCGCTTCCGTAGCGATGGTTTCACCCGTCTGCCCGCCATGCGCAAGCTTGGCGAGCTCTGGGACAAGGATGTGCTCGAGTCCTGCAAGGCTGCGACGGCGGTTGGCTATGTGCTCGCTGCCGAGCTGCGCGCCTGCGGCGTCGATCTGTCATTCACTCCCGTGCTGGATCTGGATTATGGTCAATCCGACGTGATCGGCGATAGGGCTTTCCACCGCGACCCACGCGTAGTCACGCTGCTCGCGAAGAGCCTCAATCACGGACTGGCGCTGGCTGGCATGGCCAATTGCGGCAAGCATTTTCCCGGGCATGGTTTTGCCGAGGCCGATTCGCATGTGGCGATTCCTGTTGATGATCGCAAGAGCAAGGACATCATCGCCGAAGATGCTGCACCGTATGGCTGGCTGGGTATGAGCCTCTCGGGTGTGATGCCCGCGCATGTGATCTATCCCGAGTTCGACCGACATCCGGCAGGCTTCTCCAAAAAATGGCTCTCGGTATTGCGAGAGAAGATGGGTTTCGACGGCGTGATCTTCAGCGATGATTTGTCGATGGAGGGTGCCAGTGTCGCCGGCAGTGTGGTGGAGGGCGCGCATGCGGCATTGTCTGCTGGCTGTGACATGGTGCTGATCTGTAATTCACCCGACAAGGCGGATCAGCTGCTGGAGGGACTGGATACCGCGCATTCGATCGATGCCCAGCGTTCAGCGCAGCGCATCGCCGCACTGATCCCGACCGCCGTCGCGATGGATTGGAACAGTCTGCACCACGATGCGTCGTATCAGGCGGCTCGGCACTTGGTGGCATCGATCACATAGCATCATCAGACGATCCGTCAGCGATGGCCTCCAAAGACAAGGGAACGCAGAAATCTTCTGCAGCAGATACGGGCAACGAGAAAGACAATCAACGCGCCATGCTGCTGGAAGAGGTCGCGCGTCTGCCTAATTTGCCCGGTGTCTATCGGTATTTTGATGCGCAGGACAAGCTGCTATATGTCGGTAAGGCGCGAGAGCTGAAAAAGCGCGTCTCCAGTTATTTTCAGAAGACACTGACCAGCCCCCGCACCGCAATGATGGTCGAGCGCATCGTTCGGCTGGAGACCACGGTCACGCGCAGTGAGGCCGAGGCGCTGCTGCTGGAAAACAATCTGATCAAGACCCAGCAGCCGCGTTTCAATATTCTTTTTCGCGATGATAAATCCTATCCTTACCTGAAGCTGTCGGGTGGTGATACTCCGCGCATGTCGTACTACCGGGGTGCAGTCGATAAAAAAAGTCAGTACTTCGGTCCTTTCCCCAGCGCGTGGGCAGTAAAAGAATCGATACAGATACTGCAAAAAATCTTTTTACTGCGCACCTGTGAAGACTCGGTTTTCCAGAACCGCACTCGGCCCTGTCTGCTGCATCAGATTAATCGCTGCAGCGGTCCCTGCGTGAACCTGATCTCCAAAGAAGAGTACGCAGTCGATGTGGAGAACGCTGCGCAGTTCTTGCGGGGTCGTCAGACTGAGCTCATGGAAACGCTCGAGAAAAAAATGCATGCCTATGCTGGCGACTTGAAGTTCGAGCAGGCGGCGCTGGTGCGAAACCAGATCACCGCCTTGTCGCGCGTGCTGCATCAGCAGAGCATGGAGACCATCGGCGATGTCGATATCGACATCATTGCCGTGATCGTACAGGGCGGCCATGCGTGCGTGAACCTCGCCATGGTGCGGGGTGGCCGTCATCTGGGCGACCGCGCGTATTTTCCCGCGCATTTTGATGCCATCGCCGGCGATGGCTCGGTAGCGACCGAAGTGCTGAAAGCTTTCCTGGCGCAGCACTACGTAGATAAATTCATTCCATCGACCCTGATTCTCAATCTCGAGCTGGATGAGCCTGAGCTGATGATCGCGCTGATGGAGCAGTGCGGGCATCGGATTCATCTGGTTTTTCAGCCGCAGGAGCAGCGCAGGCACTGGCTGGAGATGGCCACCAAAGGGGCGGAGATCGCTCTGGCAAGGCGATTGTCCGAGCAGGGCTCGCAGCAGGCGCGCACGCGTGCGTTGGTGGATACTTTGTCGCTCGACTTGGCCGATATCGATGCGCTGCGAATCGAATGCTTTGATATCAGCCACACGCAAGGCGAGGCCACGCAGGCCTCGTGCGTGGTGTTTCATCATCATCAGATGCAGAGCGGCGAATATCGCCGCTATAACATCACCGATATCACTCCCGGCGACGATTACGCAGCGATGCGTCAGGTGCTCACGCGCCGCTACGAGAAAGTCGCCAATGGCGAGGGCATCTTGCCCGACCTGATCCTGATTGATGGCGGCAAAGGGCAGGTGGAAATCGCCCGGCAGGTGTTATCCGAAGTCGGGCTCGATATCAGCCTGATCGTGGGCGTGGCCAAGGGCGAGGGGCGCAAGGTTGGCCTTGAGACCCTGATCTTTGCCGATGGTCGCGCCCCGCTGGAGCTGGGCAAGGAATCCGCCGCGCTGATGCTGGTCGCGCAGATCCGCGATGAGGCGCACCGCTTTGCCATCACCGGCATGCGCGCCAAGCGCGCTAAGGCGCGTCAGGCGTCCCGGCTGGAAGAGATCGAGGGTATCGGTGCCAAGCGCCGCCAGAAGCTGTTGGCGCGCTTTGGTGGGCTGCGGGGTGTCGCCGATGCCAGCATTGAGGAGCTGGCGTCGGTCGAGGGCATTTCCCGCGCGCTGGCCGAGGATATTTATCGGCAGTTGCACTAATTACGCATCACTGAACGGTCACGCTACTTTTCCAGTGGCTCGAATCACGCTACAGTGGCGGCACTCCGGCAGGCGAGCCGGAACAACCCATAAGCACAGCATGCCCTTCAATATTCCCATCCTGCTCACTTGGTTGCGCGTGGCGGTCATACCGCTGATGGTCGGCGTCTTCTTTTTGCCGCCGGACTGGATGACGGTCTATCAGCAAGGCGTAGCCGCCACCGCCATTTTCATTCTCGCGGCTGTTACCGACTGGTTCGATGGTTACCTTGCCCGCAAATGGAATGAGACAACATCCTTCGGAGCTTTCCTTGATCCCGTGGCAGACAAGTTGATCGTGGCGGGTGCCTTGCTGTTATTGCTGCAATTAGGGCGTACCAATGCCGTGGTCACCTTCATCATCATTGGGCGGGAGATCGCGATCACTGCGCTGCGTGAATGGATGGCGCACATTGGTGCATCAAAATCTGTTGCCGTCAGTTCCTTGGGCAAGGTGAAGACTGCGGCACAAATGGTGGCCATACCGATGCTGCTATACGCATATCCGCTGTTCGGCCTGATCGATACGCTGTACATTGGCCAGCGTTTGCTCGATATCGCTGCCGTGCTGACGCTGTGGTCGATGTTTTATTACTTGCGGATGGCTTGGCCTCTGATCTCGGAAAAGCGTGGATCTGACTAGGCTCTGCTCCGATGGAGCCCTTGACAAATCCTGCCAGTGCTCTATAATCCCGTTCTTGTTTTTGCGGGAGTAGCTCAGTTGGTAGAGCGCAACCTTGCCAAGGTTGAGGTCGAGAGTTCGAGACTCTTCTCCCGCTCCAGAATACGAAAACTGCGATCTTCGCGGTTACAATACGCACCCCCGGCGGGGTAGCAAAGTGGTTATGCAGCGGCCTGCAAAGCCGTCTACGCCGGTTCGATTCCGACCCCCGCCTCCACACATCAAGCGGCTGCCTCTCAAGGCGGCCGCTGTCATTTTGGCAAGCGAGAGCGCAACGAGTGGATCCTTCGTGCTGTCATCAGATGCGCGCTTGCGACACGCGTTCTGACAGCTTCTGTGCCGCTTCTTTTCGCTCACTGTAGCGATCCACCAGATAAGGCGCGATATCGCGCGTGAGCAGCGTGAATTTCACCAGCTCTTCCATCACATCGACTAAACGATCATAGTAGGGCGACGGTTTCATGCGGCCTGCGTCATCGAATTCTTCATACGCCTTCGCGACCGACGACTGGTTCGGAATGGTCAACATGCGCATCCAGCGCCCTAGCACGCGCATCTGATTCACTGCATTGAAGGATTGCGAGCCGCCGCAGACCTGCATCACTGCCAGAGTTTTTCCTTGCGTGGGCCGTATTGCACCCAGCGACAAGGGTATCCAGTCGATCTGTGCCTTCATGATCCCAGTCATCGCACCGTGCCGTTCGGGCGACGACCACACCATGCCCTCAGCCCAAGTGGACAGTTCGCGCAATTCGGCGACTTTGGGATGCGTATCCGGCGCATCATCAGGCAGTGGTAAGCCGCTCGGATTAAAAAACTTTGTTTCCGCGCCCAGCGCGTGCAGCAGTCGTGCCGCTTCCTCGGCCAGCAGACGGCTGAACGAGCGCTGCCGAAGTGAGCCATACAGCAGCAGGATGCGTGGTGGATGGGTCGAGCGCTTGCCGGAGAAAAGTTCGGCTTCGGCTATCGAATGAAAGCAATGGGCATCGATATTGGGGAGATCTATCATGCGTTCAGATGTTTTTAGAGTGGGCAGCTAGCGGCTGCTCGTACCAATCCCTGGTTTGATTGACAACGCGAACCACCAGCAACATGACAGGCACCTCGATCAGCACACCGACCACGGTCGCCAGCGCTGCGCCCGACTGAAAGCCAAACAGACTGATGGCAGCTGCCACGGCCAGTTCAAAAAAATTCGATGCCCCGATCAGTGCGGATGGACAAGCTACCTGATGAGATTCACCGAGCCGGCGATTCAGCCAGTAGGCTAGTGCAGAGTTAAACAGCACCTGAATCAGGATAGGCACTGCCAGCAGCGCGATCACCAGCGGCTGCCGAATGATCGCCTCGCCCTGAAACGCAAACAGCAGTACCAGTGTCGACAGTAATGCGACGATTGACCATGAACCTAGACGCTGCATGGTCGCATCAAACACTTCCTGCCCCTGCAAAAGCAGACGCTTGCGCCACAGCTGAGCGAGTATCACAGGGATCACGATGTAGAGCACGACCGAAGTCACCAGCGTATCCCAGGGCACGACAATGGAAGAGATGCCGAGCAGCAGTCCGACGATGGGTGCAAAGGCGAACACCATGATCATGTCATTCAGCGCTACCTGCGACAACGTGAACAAGGGATCGCCGTTGGTCAGCCGGCTCCAGACAAAGACCATCGCTGTGCACGGTGCTGCCGCGAGCAGAATCAGCCCGGCGATATAGCTGTCCAACTGTTCGGCGGGAAGCCAGGGCGCGAACCAGTGACGGATGAACACCCAGCCCAGCAATGCCATTGAAAATGGTTTGACCAGCCAGTTGACGAACAGCGTCACACCGATGCCGCGACCGTGCCGACGGACTTCATGCAGCGCGCTGAAATCGATTTTCACCAGCATGGGAATGATCATGACCCAGATCAGCAGTCCGACCGGCAGGTTCACCTGCGCGATTTCCATTGCACCGATCAGCTGAAATGGGGCAGGAAAGAATTGGCCGAGTGCGATGCCGGCGACAATGCACAAGACAACCCAGAGTGTCAGGTAACGCTCGAAAAAATTCATGATGCGATATCCGACAGATTGCGCAACGCAGCTTGTTGGCTGAGCGCATCGAGCCTGTCCAGCGGTAGCGCGGCCAGCAGTTCTATACGGCGCTTTAGTCCGACCATCACTTCCCTGAATGCTCTGCGCTTCGCGTCATCATCGCCCGGTACCTGCGACGGATCCGGGAATCCCCAATGGGCCGTCACTGGCTTGCCTGGCCACACAGGACAGACTTCCCCCGCAGCGTTGTCGCATACCGTGATGATGAAATCCATCGCAGGAGCCTCTGGCCCCGCGAATTCATCCCAGCTTTTCGAGCGCAGTTTGTCGGCAGGGTAGCCCATGTGCAGCGCCAGTTCCGCTGCGAAGGGATTCACCTTGCCACCGGGAGTTGAGCCAGCTGAGTAACCGATGAATTTACCGCTCGGATCCATCGATGCCAGTGCCTCGCCGAGGATAGAGCGTGCTGAATTATGCGTACACAAAAAAAGGATGTTATAGGTTTTCATGAGGTTTTCAGCTTGCGATTGAGCTGCATCGTGGCCGGACCGCAGGGCTTTCCTCCGCAGCAGTTTTCAAGAAGAAAGCCGCTCAATTCCTGTACCAAAGCGGTGTTCGGGCGGTAGATCAGGTGTCTGCTTTGTCGCTCGACCAGCAGCAGACCGGCGCGCATGAGCTCTTTCAGATGGAAACTCAGCGTGGCATTCGGTATACCCAGCTGCTCAATGAGCTCGGAGGGCGTAAGCCCCGTGTCGCCTCGCTGAACGATCAATCGGAAGATATTCAGGCGAGATTCCTGTCCGAGTGCGAGAAAGGCAGTGATAGCGCTCTGATTATTCATATTTCCAATTATATGGAAATATATGACAAGCTGGTGACAAGCTGATGACTACCGGCGGGGGCGATCATTTTCACGTTGCCTAGATCAGCTCGGAGTGATTTTTCCATTGCCACGTCGTGGGGTTTTTGCGTGGATAGATCAGCCCGATGTCGGCGTTCCGTTGGTGAGTGAGAGAAAAAAACGGCGACCATGACCTGGTCGCCGGGACATGCTCTAAAAGCAGAGCCTGAAAAATACACCGTGATGGTAGACAATGAAACGTGCCTAGACCGAATCTTGAACTATGCAGCTCGGTTCGAGCAATAGGAGAACTTCCCAACGTGATGTTGAAGCTACTGATCTCCGTCTTACTGCCATGATGTCAGTAGCGAGTAATCAGCACGACCCGGAAGTTTCGTGATTCAATCGGATGAAACACGCGCCCGCTCAGTCCGCCAGTGCCACCGAAGCTGTACGAGTCGTTGTAGTAATCAATTGCCGAGTGTCTGCTGTCAAGTAGATTGAAGCCGATCAGTTCGATCTTGGTGTCTTTGTCGACGCGATAACCAAGCTTGCCGTTCAGCGTAGTCGTTGCATCGGACCGTACCGAGTTGTCCTCGGTCAGCGGGCGCGGACCGAAGTAGCGCAGCTGTAGTGATCCGCTGTAAGGCCCGCCATGGTCGATGATTGCGGCTATTGAGGCTACGCCCTCGACAGCTCCTTGAATATATCGCCCATCACCCCCTGCATCACGAAAGCGTGCACGTGCATACGCAAAGTCGGCGTCGATGGTCAGCCATTTGTTCGCCTTGAAGTAGTTATTGAATTCAAAGCCAGTACGACGGCTGCGCCGGCCAGAGTCTTCAGTTCTTCCTTCGTCGCCGACATAGACGATCTCGGAAGCATTATCCAGCTGGAAGACGGCGAATGTGGTTTGCAGGCCATCGATAATTTCGGTACGCACACCAACCTCTTGCCCGAAGGTTCGTACCAAGCCATGGGCCCGGTTGCCGGTGCCGATAGTGACGCCACGTGCATCGTTTGAGTGAAAGCCATTACCGATGCTGTAGTAGTACTCGGTCTTCTGCCAGGGTCCGAACACCATATTTAGTTTTGGTGTGGCGATGAAGTCGTTCACGGTATCCGTATTGTTACTGCTCGCTGAGCTGTACAAGCCCTTGTTTGCGAACCGAAAGTAGTCGCCACGCAGACCAGCCACGGTGCGGAACCAGTCATTCCAATGCACATGGTTCTCGGCATACAGACCAACACTGCTCTGGGTAATCTGATCGCGCCGGCACTGGATCTGAGGATCGGAATCCGATCCCGGTAGCCGACAGCTCGCATTGCGCACCCTCGCGCTCGTGCTGTTGAGCCCATTCTGGATGTTATCGTTCTGTAGCTGAATGCCCAGTGTATTCGTCGCTTCCTTGCCGATGCCGCTCACATACCAGGCGCGTGCGACATTCAGGCCAGTGGTCACGCGGCTGTCGCGCTGATTGAACTGGCTGTCGGGCGCGTATTCGAAATTCGAGTACAGATCGAGATAATTGTTGATGATGTAGGCTTGTGTGGTTAGTGTGCCGCTCGCATCGGCGCGGCGCCACTCAGCGGACAGGCTGTACCGGCTTGCGTTCGCTCCGCTGGAGGTGTCCATTGAAGCCCAGCGGCTTATCTTCCCGGCCTGATATTCATTCCACGGAATCTGATCGGTCGAATTCCATTTGCCCGAGTACGCCATTGCGGTCAGGCTGAAGCCGCGCGCACTGCTTCCCTCGGTATAGCGAAGTAATCCGTTGTACTTGCGATAGTTGTCCGGATTGTCCCAAGGGCCGTCGTAATGCGACAGCTCGAGGCCGTAGAGCAGATTACCGTCATGGAATTTCGGTGCATTCGCCAGCAGCGTGCGATAAAAACCATTCTGACCCAGCCCGACGCTGGCGATGCCTTTGTCTACCGCGTCGGTATAGTAGATATTGGCTGAGCCTGCGTTGGCGAAGTCACCCTCGGCAGCGTAGTAGGGACCTTTACGGTAATGAATCGATGAAATCAGCTCGGGTATCAGCGGGTTCAGATCAGCCCAGCCCTGACCGTGCGCGTGGCTGCGCTGATTGATAGGCATGCCATCCAGCGACATTTTGAAATCGAGTCCGTGATCCAGATTGAAGCCGCGCAGGAAATACTGATTGGCTTTTCCCTCGCCGCTGTGCTGGCTGACGATCAGTCCGGGTACGACCTCAAGTATTTCACCCGTACGGGCAACGACGCGGTTATCGATTTGCGCCTGCCCTGCAGCACCCTCATTGGCCGTATCTGCTGCACCGAGCAGGCTGTAGCGGGAGCCGACGACCTCCACGGTGGGCAGGGTGCGGATGTCATCTGCCAAAGCTGCAGTGCTCGCAGCAGCGAGTGCAGCGGATATCAAGGAGCGCAGCGGAGCCGATTTGAAGCGTAGTGTCTGGAACATCTTTTAATTGTCTCAACCGGGTGTTAAACGCAAATGAACGAATGCTGCGTATTAGTCGCGTGGGAAAGCTGCAGTATAGCAACATCGTTTAATGACAAAGATTTCCAGCTAATTTTTCGAATGACACAGAAACGGATATCGCATGCTTCCAGTCGTCAGGAAGTATCAAGCAGCCCATGCTCGCGCGCGTACTGATAAAGCTCTAGCGTGGAGTTCACGTTCAGCTTCTTTCGTATGCTGGCCTGGTAGTTGGCGGCTGTCTTGGGACTCAGGTGCAGCTTGTCGCTGATCTGCTCAATGCTGTCGCCGTTCGCTAGCCGGATGAAAATCTCGAACTCTCGAGGCAGCAGTTCAAGATGAGGCAGCTTGTTGTCATTGAGGTCTTGCAGCGCGTCGGCGATGCTGTCTGCCACAGGTGTCGCGCCTGCCATGGCATCGTGGATTGCGCTCACGATGAGTTCCGGCGGCATGCTCTTGGTCAGATAGCCGCAAGCGCCCAGCTGCAGTGCCTGTTTGGCGATTGATGCGTTCTCGTGCATTGTGAAGATCAGCACTTTTTGCTGCGGAAAGCGGTTCATCACTCGTCGCAGTGTTTCGAACCCGCCTTGACCTGGCATCGACAGGTCCATGATCACGAGATCGACCCTTGTCGTTTCCAGCTGCGTATACGCTTCTTCGCCGGTGGCGGCCTCGGCGATGACCTGAAGCTGTGGGTCGAGTTCGATGAAGCGCTTGTAGCCGGCGCGGACGACCGCATGGTCATCGACCAGCATGATGTGCAAGGGGTGCTCGGTCATTGCTCTGGGGGCGATCTGTGTTCACTGATTTACCGGCCCCGATTGTAATTGTCGGCGCCTGACGATGCTGATGAATCTCTCCAAAGTCGTGATGATGGCCGTGATGCGAGCAAAATATTCTCAATTGGATAACTTCTTGTTCATTTACTCGGTGCGTTGGGAATTTCTCCTATTTTCACTGTGAGTTCAGTTCACTAACATACGCCGCCAACCCCAAACTTCACCATAACCATAACGAGTAACAGATGAAGAATGCATATCCCCAGTTGAAGGCGACAACTCTTGCTGTTGCCGTGGCGGCCCTCTTTGCGCAGCCGCTCATTCAGGCGCAGGAGACCAATGACAAAAAACTGCAGGCGGTTGAAGTCGTGGGCACGTCGCCTTTGCCAGGTTTGGGCATCGAGAAGAACAAGCTGCCGTATGACGTGCAGACCATTAATGACGAGGCAGTCTACCGCAGCAAAAGTCTGAACCTTACCGAGTTCATGGCCAACAACCTGACTGGCGTGAATGTCAATGATGTGCAAGGCAGTCCATTCCAGGGGGATATTACGTATCGTGGTTTCCGGCTGTCGAGCTTGCTCGGTTCGCCACAGGGGCTGTCGGTGTATCTTGATGGGGTGCGCGTCAACGAGCCGTTCGGCGATGTGGTTAACTGGGACATGCTGCCCGAGGCGGCTATTGGCAATATAACGCTGGTGCCAGGCTCCAATCCCATCTACGGCCTCAACACGTTGGGAGGCGCGCTAGCGTTTACCACCAAATCGGGCCTCACCGCGCCGGGTACTGATATACGGGTTTCAATGGGTAGTTACATGCGGATGCGAGCCGATGTCTCCTATGGTACGAAGTCGGGGGATGGTTGGCATAACTTCATCTCTGGTACCGCATTCCGTGAGGATGGCTGGCGGCGCGAATCCGAAGGTAAGCTCAGTAATATTTTCTTCAAGACAGGTCGTCAGCAATCCGATGTGAACTGGGATGTCTCGCTGCTGGTTGGCCGCAGCAATTTGCTCGGCAATGGCCTGCTCCCCAGTTACGGCTACAAAGATGATGGCACTCGCGTCAACGGGATGTATGAGACGGATCGCCGATGGGCCTATACCTACATCGACCGTACACGCAACGAACTGAATATGCTCAACTTTAACCTTCAGCGCATGCTCGACGGGAATACCGAGTTGGCAACCAATGCCTATCTGCGATACAGCACGCGCCGCACATCGAGCGGGGACGCCGAGAGTGCAAGCGAGGCAGTGACCAACCTGACCAACACCCGACAGACAGGTTATGGTACTAGCGTCAATCTGACCAAAATTCTCGACGCGCACCAGATAACCACGGGCGTAAGTCTCGATGCTAGCCGCGTGAGGTACGGCGGTTATCAGGCACCTGATTGCGAGCTCGATGACACCCGCTTCGTCGATGATTGCGCTGCGGCCGAGTCTGTTGTCAGTGTTCGTGGTAATTCCTATGCTGTTGGCATGTACGCTGCCGATACCTATGCCATTGATCCCGCGACTCACCTGACGGCTGCCGCTCGGTTCAACCATGCCAAGGTGGCCAATACGCTCACTCGCTATGACACCGGAGCGGGAGTTGACCAGCCGCGTGAGTCCTTCAGCTACAACAGCCTGAATCCTTCGCTAGGCATCAGCCGCAAGTTAGATGAACGTGTGACCGTGTTCGGTAACCTCGGGCAGAGTAATCGGGTGCCGACCGTCATCGAGCTGGGCTGTGCTGATCCTGCCAATGGCTGTCGTTTACCCACTGGTCTGCAGGCCGATCCTTATCTGAAGCAGGTGATTGCCCGCACGCTGGAAATTGGCACGCGCTGGAAGCTCTCCGATGACTCCGGCTACACCGCATCGGTCTATCGCTCGGATAACTCCAACGATATCTTGTTCATCCCCACTGATAAGGCGGGTCTTGGCTACTTCAGTAATTTTTCCAAGACTCGTCGTCAGGGTCTTGATCTGAGTGCCTACACGCGTGTCTCCACGGTCGACTTGCGTATCAGCTACAGCTACCTGCATGCGACATACCAGTCGGACGGCGAATTGTTCGGCGGCGAGCGCGAGATCGCGATCAGCAAAGGTACCCGGATTGCCGGTCTTCCCTCGCATACGCTGAAGCTGAATGCCGATTGGCATGCGACGCCGAAGATGATCGTTGGCGGCACCGTCATCGCTGCCTCAAGTCAGGTCACACAGGGCAATGAAGACGGCAATACCGAGGCTGGTCCCCGCAACGCACGGGTAGATGGCTACGCGCTACTGAACTTGCACGCCAGTTACGAGGCCGACAAAAAGCTGGAATATTTTGCGCGGGTCACGAACGTGTTCGACACGCGATTCGCTACGTATGGCCTAATGGCGAACAGCTTGTTCGACACGACTGGCGCCTTGTCCAGCTCAACCACCAGCCGCTTCGTGGCCCCCGGCGCGATACGCGCGCTGATGCTGGGACTTCGCTACCGGTTCTGAAACGAGGCGGCACAGGTTGTTGCAGAGTCAAATTTGGTCAGGCATGTCGGTTTGCTTGATTTACAATATCGGGTCTTGCAGCTCCGGGTTCACCGGGGCGCGAGTGCCCGAGTGGTGAAATTGGTAGACACAGCGGACTTAAAATCCGCCGCTTGCTGAGAGGCGGCGTACCGGTTCGATTCCGGTCTCGGGCACCAACTCCTTACACTCCCAGAAATCCACGCGTTTGCTGGTAGCCCTTTCGGGGGCGCTCTCTCATGCCGCACTGCATCATTGCGTAAAAGTTTCGATCCGACTACAGTCAGGCGGGTGATTCGGTTTTCTCCGGATCACGAGGGGCCAGTCAGCGCCCAGAAATACTGCAAGGCCTGATCAAAAAAATCCCGATCAACGGGGCGAGAACAAAGTCAGACGAGGAGACAGCATGGCAATCAGCGCAAGGCGGCTGCGCCGGTGGTGCGGACGCGTAATAGCGGGTGTATTTTTTCCGATCAGTTTTCTGGTGCCGACGCTCTCTCATGCCGAAGACAGCAAGCCGCTCAGGATTGGCGTTCCCACCTCGGTCCAGCTGCAAGTTGGCCGGGATACGCTTACGGCGGTGAAGATGGCCGTCGAAGAAGTCAATAAGAAGGGCGGGATCCTCGGTCGCAAAGTCGAGTTCGTCTCTGCAGACGAAACGGAGAATCCCGAAACCGGCATCAGCGCGATCCGCAAGCTGGTCGCTGATGAAAAAGTCGATGTACTGATCGGTGGTTATACCAGCGGTGTGACGCTGGCTCAGCTGCCGCACATCTCCGCAGCGAAAATGATTTACCTTGGGGTTGGTGCGGCGTCGCCCAGCATCACCAACAAGGTCAAGACCGACTACGACAATTACAAATACATTTTCCGTGTAGGCCCGATCAATGCCGCGCATCAGGCGCGTGGACTGGTCGATTACATCTCGAACTTCGTGATTGGTGAGCTAGGTTACAAAAAGATTGCCATCGTCGGCGAGAACGCCAAATGGGTCCAGGATCTCGTGCCGGTGCTGTCAAAGGGTGCGAAAGAGATCGGTGCCGAGATCAAGCTGACCGAACTGTTCGATACGCAAACGTCGGATTTTTCTCCGCTATTGGCAAAAGTAAAAACCAGTGGCGCGCAGTACATGATCGTGATGGTGTCACATGGCTCGTCGGACATTTTTGCCAAGCAGTGGCATGACGCGCAGGTGCCGGTACCCTACGGCGGCATCGATGTGAAGAGCATGGACGGCGATTTCTTCAGTCGTATCGGCGGCAAATCGATTTCTCAGGTGGCGGGTAATTTTGCTGTGCGTGCGCCGCTGACGAAAAAGACGGTGCCTTTCTTTGATGAGTTCAAGAAGCGCTCGCCAAACTATCCAGTCTATACCGCGTATTTTGCCTATGACGCGGTGCTGCTATACGCAGATGCAGTCAAGCGCGCCGGTAGTTTTGATACTGACAAAATCATCAAGGAACTGGAAAAGACCAAGCATGAGGGTATCGCTGGCGAGATCACCTTTGATGAGAACCATGACGTGCAAACCGGCAAGGGCAAGACCAATCTGGTCTTTGCGCAGTGGCAGGACAAGGGTGAGCGTGTCGTCATTTATCCGAAAGAGCTGCGCACCGGGAATTTCATTCTCCCGCCCTGGATGAAGAAATAAGGCTCCATCGTGGAGATCCTGATTTATGGTGCTGTCACCAGCGCCATCTACGCAATGCTGGCCGTGGGTTTTACGCTGATCTTTGGCGTGGCCCGCGTGCTCAATCTTGCGCATGGCTCTTTCTATGCGCTGGGTGCTTACGGTACCTATGTGGGCACCGGCATTCTTGGTTTGCCGCTGTGGCAGGCTGCGGTGCTGGCGATCGCCTTTGTTGCGTTTTTTGGCGTCATCGTCGAGAAGGTACTGATACGGCCGCTGCGTTATTCCCAGCTCGGCGTGCTGATGATCACACTGGCAGTGTCGCTGGTGGTCGAGCAAGCCTTGTTCCTGATCTTCGGTTCCGAGTATCGCAACGTGCCTGCATTTATCGATACCAAGCTCAGCATCGGCGGCGTGGATGTGGCGGGTCAGCGTTTGCTGACGCTGCTGGTGGCCGTGGTATCCATCGGCGCGCTGTATCTGTTCATCCAGCGCACGCGCTTGGGTAGCGCAATTCTCGCGATCTCGCAGGATGCCGAGGCGGCCAAGTACATGGGCATACCGAGTGACCGTATTTTCTCTCTGGTGATGGCGATCTCGGCTTCGCTGGCGGCGCTGGCCGGCGTGCTGGCCGGGCCCTTCTTGTCTGTTCAGCCGTCGATGCACTTGCTGCCGATCGTGAAGGCTTTTGCGATCGTGATTGTCGGCGGTTTGGGTTCTATCCCGGGCAGTATTCTGGCAGCGCTGATGCTGGGGTATGCAGAGACGCTGGTTGCGTATCTCGTCTCCACCAGCTGGACCGAGATTGTGTCGGTGCTGGCGACGCTGCTGATGCTGGTATTCCGCCCGGCGGGCTTCTTTGGCAAGCGCGCCGCATTCTGAGGTCACAGCGATGAGCGGATTCAAGCAACTTGACAAGCTCAGCGGTGCCGCAGGTGCCACTGCGTTGTTATTGCTGGCGGCTGCGCCATTGGTATTTCCGGGCACTTACCTGATTGGCGTGCTGACCGTGGCGGCGATCTATGGCATCTGGGCAGTCAGCTGGGATTTCATGTCCGGCCTGACCGGGCGCGAGAATTTCGGGCATTCCCTGTTCATTGGTGTGGGTGCCTATGCCGCTGGTTTTCTGAATGTGCAGATGGAACTCGGCCCCTGGTGGAGCCTGCCGGTGTCCATGCTGCTGGCGATGGGTTTTGCCTTGTTGCTGGGGTTCCCGACGCTGCGGCTGAGGGGGCCTTACTTTGCGCTGGCGATGCTCTCGGCTGCGGTGATCATGCAACGGCTAATGCTGATCTTCTGGGAGCACACGGGCGGTGAGGAGGGCATACAGGATATCGCGCCACTGATTCGAAACCATTTGCATTACTACTGGTTCGTGCTGGCGCTGTTGGGTGTGATCACCTTCCTGCTCGGCTGGTTGGCGCGCTCGCGCTGGGGGCTGATACTGCGCGCGATACGCGGTGACGAGGCGACCTGTCTCGCTGCGGGCATTCCAATCACCACGTACAAAATCGTGTCTTTGGTGATCAGCGCGGCTTTTGCAGGACTGGGCGGTGCGCTGTATGCGCATTATCAGTTACAGGTCAGTCCGCAGCTATTTGCAGTCGTGACCTCGGTCACGATCATCACCATGGTCTATGTGGGCGGCATGGGCACGATCTTCGGGCCGGTGGGGGGCGCGCTGTTGCTGACGCTGCTGACTGAGGGCTTGCGCAACGTCGGCGAGTGGCGGCTGATGGTCTACAGTGTGCTGCTGATACTCATCATTTTCTTCTTGCCCGATGGCGTGATCGCGCCCTTGTGGCAAAGACTGCGTGCCGCGATAGGAGGCAAGCCATGAGCGAGATACTGCTCGAGGTCGAGGGCCTAGACAAGCGTTTCGGCGGTCTGCATGCGGTAAAAAACGTCAACATGACGATTGCGCGCGGAGAGATCGTCGGCATTCTCGGCCCCAATGGCGCCGGCAAGACGACCATGTTCAATTTGCTGACCAACTTCATTGCACGCTGGGCGTGGCGCGCACCTTTCAGCTATGTCGGCCGTTCGTCGGATTGTCGGTGTTGGAGAATGTGCTGGTTGGTAGTCTCGGGCCGCGCGTGCATCATCCCGATCTGGGCGAGCGAGCCATGCAGTTGTTGGCGCAAGTCGGTCTCGCCGCCAAGGCAGATACACCCGCCGAGCTGCTCTCTTATGGCGATTTGCGACGGCTGGAAATCGCGCGAGCGTTGGCCGCAGAGCCCGAGCTATTGATGCTCGATGAACCTTTTGCTGGATTGGGGTCATCCGAGATCGAGGCCATCTCTGCGCTGATACGCCAGCTTCATGCGGAGAAGAACCTCACCATACTACTGATCGAGCACAAGTTGCGCGAGTTCATGCAGCTGGTGTCGCGTGTGATCGCGCTGGATTTCGGCGAGGTGATCGCCGAGGGATTACCGGCAGAGATCGTCAGCAATCCGCGCGTGATCGAAGCCTACATTGGTAAACAAGACCCCGTGGCGGTGGCGTCATGATGCTCGAACTCGACAAGCTGACCGCTGCCTATGGTCAGGCGATCGCACTGGAGAATCTGAGTCTTCAGATTGGCAAGGGCGAGCTGGTCGCCATCCTCGGACCCAATGGCGCCGGCAAATCCACGCTGCTGAAAGTCATCTCGCGTGCCTTGCCATCGCGGGGCACGCTGAATTTCAACGGACAGTCTTTGCATCAGTACTCGACCGAGCAGGTGGTGGGTCAGGGTATCTGTCATTGCCCGGAGGGTCGGCGCTTGTTTCCCGAACTGTCGGTAATCAAGAACCTGCAGCTCGGTGCGTATTTGCGTCATGATCGCGATGCGGTCGCGCGAGATCTGGAGCGCGTCTACGCGTTATTCCCGATACTGGCAGAGCGGCGCGATCAGATCGTCAGCACGCTCTCGGGAGGGCAGCAGCAAATGGTCGCGATCGGTCGCGCGCTGATGGGCGCGCCGCAGCTCCTCTTGCTGGATGAGCCTTCGGTGGGCATTGCGCACCGGCTGAAGATGGAAATCTTCGCGGCGATCCGCAAGATTTGCGACGCGGGGGTCGCGATTCTCGTTGCGGAACAAGATGCCCAGTCCGCTCTGCATATTGCAGACCGCGCTTATGTGCTGGAACACGGTAGCGTCGCGCAGGAGGGTACGGCGAAGACCTTGTCCTCGGATGACCGAATCCGCAAGATTTATCTGGGTGTGGCCTGATCGGCTCTGATCCAAGTCCTGCGGTGTCGTTGACACCGATTTACACTGGGCCTCGACGGATTACCGTCCACCTTCTGCTAGAGTCTGCTGCGTCTGCCGCCCGCAGGGCGACGCCCGAATCATCTCCATGACGACCAAAGACGCCAACATCGCGCAGTCCGCCGCCGAGCCTGTGATGCAGGACGAATCGGCGGTGCTCGCATCTGCAGCGATGCCTGAGTTGCCTGCAAATGCAGAGGCTACGGCGCCACCGGCCCCCGACTTAGCGCAAACGCCGGCGCTGTTGGGCGATGCCGACGCAGATTCAAATGCAGATGCAGCTGCGGTACTTGAAGCGGGAGCTGATCTTGATCCGGATCTCGCGCAGGTCACGATGACTGACGGAGAAGCGTCAGTCGCTGAAGAAGTGGCGGAACCACCACCCCCTAAACCGATTCAGCTCATATTCTGGAACGAGAGGGCTCCTGCCTCGGCAGGCTGCTGGGTGTCGTGGCGCGAGGCAGGATTTGAGTGCCGTGGCAAGATCGAGAAAGGCCTGTTTACCGCCACCTGCAAAGGTTATGGCGGTTCAGCGAAATCGCAGCCGGTAGAGCTCTTGCTCTGGCGACGCTTTGTCTCGCAGGGGGAGGCGATTGCCGTGATGGATCGCACGCTGTCATTTGACCCGCTCGAGGCGGAGAATCTGGGTTTCGAGGTACACAGCCGCGTGATGATTCCGTTCTTGCAGACCTCAGGTGCCCTCGACGAAGAACACACGGCCGTCGGCAGCTGACTGGCGAAGTTCAATCAGCGTTATGTACGCTGGCGATTCATACCAGGCGAGAGCTGCTTCCATCGATGGGAACTCGACGATCACGGTGCGCAAGTTATCGTGATGCGCTTCGTCGGCGCCCTCCATCTGCATGCGCTTTCCTCCCCTGACCAGAAAACGCGCATCAGCGGCTTCCAGAGTCGCGACGACTTGCTGGCGGTAGTGCTCGTAGGCCTCCATATCGTGGACCGTCAGTTCGGCGATCAGGTAGGCTTTTCGCATGACATATCCTTTGCGATCAGGGCAGCGCTTGCCGAAGGAAGGTCTGTAATTCGCCGGGATCGCGGATTGCGACGGTACGGTCAATTTCTTTGCCTTGCTTGAAGATGATTAGCACGCTTTGTACTTTTGAATTAAAGAATTTCACGGCCTTGCGTTGAGAGTCAAAATTCACTTCGAAGAATACGACATCCTTGAATGCGGGAGCATTCATTGCCGCGTTGACCTCCACATCTTGAGCCTTGCAGATACCGCACCAGTCGGCATGCACATGAACAATGATAGTCTTGCCCTCGGCGTGCAGCGTATCGAATTCCTGCTGCGTGAAGAACTTGCCTGCGGCGTGTGCAGGCAATAACGACGGTGGGGACAGCATCAGAGTCAGCGGCAGAGTCAGCAGCGTGAGGAAGCGGGTCAGTGGTTTCATATCAGTTCTCGGTATCGACTTGCCCGGGCAGAGTTGAATGCGCCCAGCGGATGCTCGCCAACTGGCGCAAAACCCCGACTTGGGGCTTGCGCCCAGATCCGTTAGCATAGACCATACGTGCCGGCTTGCAGGCAAAATCGTGTGTACGATCAGAGAGTAATAACAATTTAAAAACATCGCCGTCGAAGCGATCGAGAAAAACACCCAAGAATAACGGCCGCTGTCAGCGACGAGAAAACACCCATAAAGAACCACCTAGAAAAACCCATAGGAGACATCATGAACGATCACGCCGAGCTTTCGGTCATTCAACTGAACCAGCAGCATCTGGGTAATGGCAACGCGCGCAGCCTTCCTGCCATCCCCAAGTTCAGCACGCTGGCAGAAGAGCGGCTGCACCGCAAGCAGAAGCTCGCCGGCGCATTTCGGTTGTTCTCGCGCTTTGGTTTTGATGAAGGCGTCGCCGGGCACATCACCGCGCGCGATCCTGAGTTTACCGACACCTTCTGGGTCAATCCCTATGGCGTGCATTTCAGTCAGGTGAAAGTCTCCAATCTGATCCGAGTCGATCATCATGGCAATGTGGTGGAGGGCGACCATCCGGTGAACTGCGCAGCTTTTGCGATTCACTCGGCAATCCATACGCTGCGCCCGGATGCGAACGCCGCCGCACACACACACTCGCCTTATGGCCGAACCTGGTCAGCGCTGGGCCGTCCGCTCGATTACATCACGCAGGACGTCTGCGCGTTTTATAACGATCACGCAGTCTATGATGATTTTGGCGGCGTTGCCATTGAGGTAGACGAGGGCGTTCGCATCTCAAAGGCGCTGGGGCAGAACAAGGCAGCGATCTTGCAGAACCACGGCATTCTCACCGTAGGGGAGACCGTGGATGCGGCTGCATGGTGGTACATCTGCCTGGAGCGCTGCTGTCAGGTGCAACTGATGGCCGAGGCGGCGTCGCATGGCAAGCCGCTCAAAATGATTTCGGCAGCATCGGCGCAGCAAACCTATGACATCGTGGGTTCGCCTTATGCCGGTTGGTTCCAGTTTCAACCGCTGTATGCTCGGATATTGAAAGAGCAGCCTGATTTTCTTGACTGACGCGACCGTTGGCACGGTGTTGAGAGATCAAAGACAGGCTCTTTGTCTATGGCGAAGCATAGACCGCTGATTTCACTCCGAAATTTCATCGGGGATTGATAGAATCCGAAGAACGCGCACACAGTCGTGCAGACTGCTGCGCATTTGCGAAGATTCATGACGACCCTGACCAGAACCCCAGAGACTTTTGATTACGTGATCGTCGGCGCAGGCGCCGCTGGCGCCATTCTGGCCCATCGGCTGAGCGAAGACCGGCGAGCGACAGTCTGCCTGCTCGAGGCGGGTGGCAGCGACTGGCATCCGTGGCTGCATATTCCTGCCGGTTTCATCAAGGTGCTATTCAACCCGGCCTACACCTGGCAGTTCAGTTCCGAGCCCCATGAGCAAACATCAGGACGCCGCGTGCCGCTGCCTCAGGGGCGGGTGCTTGGCGGCTCTAGCTCGATCAATGGGCTGGTGTACAACCGGGGCCAGCGCGAGGATTACGACCACTGGGCGACGTTGGGAAATCGCGGCTGGAGCTATGCTGAGGTCTTGCCGTATTTCCGGCGCACCGAGCGGAGGACGACGGGCGATGTGAGGTATCGTGGCCGAGACGGTTTGCTGCCGGTCTCGGACATCGACTGGCATCATCCCATCAACGAGGCCTTCATTGCTGGCGCGCAAGGCCTGGGCATTCCGCGCAATGCTGATTACAACGGCGAGTCGCAGGCTGGTGTCGGCTACTTTCAGCGCACCATCGACAAGGGCTGGCGCATGAGTACCGCGCGCACCTTTCTCAGGCCAGCACAGAGCCGCTCCAATCTCGAGATTCGCACTCACGCGCAGGCAACGCGCATCCTCATCGAGGGTCGCCACGCAGTGGGTGTGCATTACGTGCGCGGTCAGCATCACGATACCGTGAGAGAGCTGCGCGCGCGTCGCGAGGTGATTGTCTGTGCCGGCGCGATCAATACGCCTCGCTTGCTACAACTCTCGGGCATTGGGGATGCCGATCATCTTCACATGCTGGGTGTGCGGGTCGAACATCATTTGCCGGGCGTCGGAAAAAATTTGTCTGACCATTTTTCAGTCCGTCTGGTGGCCCGCGCCAAGCAGGTGCGCACAATGAATGAAATGGCGCACGGCCTCGGATTGGTCGCGCAGGTCGCGCGCTGGCTGACCGGTAAGCCCAGCATACTGGCGCTGAGTCCTTCGCTGGTGCATTTTTTCTGGAAGTCGCGCGCCGACCTTGTGCGCCCCGACTTGCAAGGTGTGTTTTCACCCGCCAGCTATCGCGAGGGCTATGTTGGCATGCTCGACAATTACCCAGGGATGACCTGCGGCGTCTGGCAGCATCGCCCCGAGAGCCGGGGCCAAGTGCAGATACGAAGCGCCGATCCTTTCGCACCGCCGCTGGTGCAGCCGAACTATCTGGTCGATGAGAGTGATCGCAAGACACTGATTAACGGCGTTCGGCTTGCGCGCCAGCTGCTGCAAACCCCCGAGCTGGCGCGCTACCTTGAGTCAGAGACCATGCCCGGCGCAGGGAAATCCAGCGATGATGAACTGTTGGCTTTCATACGCCAGTATGGCGTGTCCTCTTACCACTTGAATGGCACGGCACGCATGGGCATGGCAGACGATAAAATGGCGGTCGTTGATGAGCAATTGCGCGTTTTGGGCTTGCGAGGCCTGCGCATTGCCGATTCATCGGTGATGCCAACGATACCCTCGGCGAACATTTGCGCAGCGACGATGATGATTGCGGAAAAAGCTTCCGACATGATCCGCGGCCTCGCGCCGCTGGCGCCGGACGCAGCCGCTTGAAGACGTTCATCGCTCGAAGAAAACATAACAATAAAAAAAGGAACAGAGACGATGCAAGCATTTGATTACGTGATCGTCGGCGCTGGCGCCGCAGGCTGTCTGCTGGCGCACCGCCTATGCGAGGACGGCCGCTACACTGTTTGCATACTGGAAGCGGGTCCTTCAGATATCAATCCGTATCTTCATATTCCAGCCGGTTTCATCAAGGTCGGACATGACCCGCGCTACACCTGGGATTTTTCTACCGAACCGGCAGAGGGCTCTGCCGGCCGACGTGTCGTTACCCGCATGGGGCGCACGCTGGGCGGATCAAGCGCGATCAACGGCTTCAACTACACACGCGGTCAGTCACAAGATTACGATCAGTGGGCGGCACTGGGTAATGCCGGATGGAGCTACCGCGAGGTGCTGCCTTACTTCCGACGGACCGAGCGACGTATCGGCGAGCATGATCCAGCAGTGCGTGGCAGCGAAGGGCTGCTGCCTATCACCGATTGCGACTGGCGACATCCCTTGTGCGATGCCTTTATCGAGGCAGCGAGCAGTGAACTGGGGATTCCCACGCATGCAGATTACAACCGAGGTCAATTGACGGGTGCTGGCTACTACCAGCGATGGATCCATCAAGGACGTCGCATCAGTGCGGCAACGGCATTTCTCACGCCGGCGAAGGCCACCGGCCGGTTGGAGGTCAAGACGCATGCACACGTGACAAAGATTCTGTTCGAAGGCAAGCGCGCGGTTGGTGTGGAATTTCAGCGCGAGCGCGGCGGGCCGGTGCAGCGTGTGACGGTGCGGCGCGAACTGGTTCTCTCTGCAGGTGCTGGCAATACGCCTAAGATCTTGCAGCTCTCGGGCGTGGGGCCCGCGGATTTTTTGCAGCAGATGGGTGTGCGCGTGGTGCATGCGATGGAGGGGGTGGGCGAGAACTTCCAGGACCATTACATGGTGCGCACCATCCTGCGCGTGAAAGGTGTCACCACCATCAACCACACCGCGCGAGGTGCGCGCTTGGTTGGCGAGATCATCAAATGGGCCTTTGGCAAGCCTAGCGTGCTGGCGATCAGTCCCTCGGTGGCCTACGCATTCACCAAATCGCGTCCGGATGTGGCGCTCGACGACCTACAGTTTCATTTTTCGCCTGGAAGTTACGCATCAGGCGTCGCAGGCAAGCTGGACGATTTCCCCGGCATGACGCTCGGCTACTATCAGCTGCGTCCGACCAGCGTAGGCAATGTGCGCCTGCGCTCGCTGGATCCTTTCGAGTTGCCTGCCGTGCAGCCCAACTATCTGCAAAGCGAACAAGATCGTCGTGTGGCGATTGATGCGCTGCGGCTGGCAAGACGCATTTTGCACAGCGCGCCCTTCCAGAAATACATCGAGCGCGATGAATTCCCACCATCCAGTGCGACGACCGACGACGAGCTACTCGACTGCGCACGCCAGCGCGGTACGACCAGCTGGCACTTTATTGGTAGCTGCAGCATGGGCAAGGTGGTCGATGCTGAGCTGCGCGTCCATGGTCTGGATGGTTTGCGCGTGGTGGATGCCTCGGTGATGCCAACTATGCCTTCGGGGAATACCGGTGCACCCACCATGATGATCGCTGAAAAAGCAGCAGATATGATGCTCGGACGCTCGCCGCTGCCTGTTGCCTGAAATCGCCGGCAGAACATGAGCGCGCAGCGGCAGTCGACACGATAATGTGGCAGACTAGTTCGCATATGACGTTTCTGCTGCCTTTTGATGAAGCCTGCTGATTTCACCCTGGACAATTTGCTGAAGGTCGAGCCCGAGGTCTTGCACCAGAGAGCGCTCCGCTGGCGTAACGGTGATGAGGTGCCGCAGGATTTGCGCAGCGCACGTCGCCTGTTTGGCTTCGCCGCGCTGCACGGACATTCTGCCTCGCGCTACATGCTCGGCCTGATGAATGACAAGGGCGAGGGAGGCGAGAAAAACCCAGTGCGCGCGCTAATGTGGTTCCGGCTTGCCGCTGGTCGCGATGAGCCGCGCGCGGCGGCGCAGATCCAGCGTTTGTCTTCCGAGCTAAAGCCCGCCGAGGTGAGGCAAGCGCAGGCCTTGGTGGTCGAGGGTGATCACGCGCGCCAGCGTTTTTCCAGAGTTCGGCGCGAGGCAGACTGTGAGGCACTGTCCTTTCTTGGGCGCTGCGTATTTGAAGGTGTGGGTGCCGAGCCTGATCCCGAGCTGGCCTTGAACTGGTTGCGCCCCGCGGCGGCGATGGATGATCCGAATGCGCAGCTGTTACTGGCCATCGCCTATGCGTATGGCAAAGGCGTAGCCAGCGATCCGGACGAAGCGCAGCGACTGTTCCGGCTGGCAGCATCGCAAGACCATATCGAGGCCAATTACGAGTGGGCGAAGTTTCTTGAACAGCAGCTGCACAATCGCAGCGCACGCATCAGGGCCACCGAGCTGTACGATGTCGCTGCCCGTCACGGCCATCTGAAGTCACAGTTGAGGCTGGGCCAGCTGTTCCGTGAGGCCGAGGTCGACGCCCGTACGCCTGCCGATGCGTCGGGTGATCCAGAAAACCCGGGTCCGCGCAAAAAGCTTGTCTACAAGCACAGCCATTCGCCGAATCTGGTCTGCGCGTTGCAGTACTTCAGCATGGCGGCCGAGCAAGGACATGTGGAATCACAATTCGAGCTGGGACAGATGTATGCGCAGGGACTGGGCACACCACAGCGTTTCGACGATGCCGTTGCATGGTTCGAGCGGGCTGCAAAGCAGGGGCATGCAAAAGCGCAGTTCAATCTGGCGTTCATGATCTCTCACGGGCAGGGTGTGGAAGAGAGTCTGTTGAAAGCCTACGAGTGGTACCGGATCAGTTATTTGTGCGGTTACGCCATTGCCAAGCAATCGATGGAAGTCGCCAAAAAAAAACTGTCGCCCGGCGAGGTCGAAATGGCAGACTGGCGTGCCGACAGTTTCGTACACAAACTGGAAGAACAACCTGATTAACACCGGAGATCCAAGATGCGCTTGCCATTGATTTTTTCTTTTATGCTGGCTGCGGTAGCTTTTGCACATGCGGGCCAGGCAGGGCTTTCCATCTTGCGGGAGACCCGCGATGGCATTCTCTACCTCGATCGCGACAGTATCCAGAAAAAGGATAACATCCAGCGCGCGATGAGCACGCAGGATTTCCATCGGGTGCAGAATCTCGATGGTCACGATTACCTGAGTGCGAAAGCCTGGTATGAAATCGATTGCGCTTCAAAGAAAATCCGCCAGATCAGTCTTGAAGTCTTTCCGGAAAACATGGCCATGGGCGGTACCCTCCACAGCAAAACCGAGGCGCAAGCTTGGACAGAGGCTGACGACAACAGCCAACCCGGCGTGGTCTGGAAAGGCGTCTGCGGTAAACCCTGATCCGCATCAAAACCGAGAAGCAGGTTGTTCTGTATTCGATCATTCGGGCGATACCTACCTGGCGATCTGCTAGTCTGATTCGTAAGCGGATACTCGGTGATCGTCCAATCAATCATGAGATAGTCATTGCGGCCGATATTTGCTGGGAATCGCTGAATAAATCCACGAGTTATCGCGAGCCGGCGTAGCTGTACGACGCGGAGCCCAGCAAAATCAATGGTTTGACACAATTGACTCAACTGAAAAACTGTGAGGTTCTATTTAACCCGTGCTGTCGAAGAAAATTTCGCAGCTTATTTTATGGAAGATTGAAACTATCCCCGTTTCCGATGCTCTATCGCAGGTCCGCAGGCTAACGGCCGTGCCAGCAGGCAAAGCACCTGCGGAGTCTTTATTAGCCACTGAACAAGAGGAAACCGATGAAAACCTGCCTGACCCTTCTGGCGATCGTGATGCTCGCGGCCTGCAGCAATCTGCCCATGACTTCCTCCAAAGCTTCCGGACAAGTGCAGCACCCGGATGTTTTCCGGTCCTATCAGGACTGACCAGGATTCATCCATTATTACCACCCAGGGCGCGGAGGTAGAGACCTCCCTGCTCTGAGCGTGCTGATGATCCGAGAGCTTTCCCGAGAGAGCGAACTCTTCATGTAGAATCTGAACGGTCGTGCTATAAAAAAGACCGAACGGAGACTGCATGGACCTGAACTATGCGCCAGCCGATCTGGCGTTCCGCGACATGGTACGCGCGTGGATAGATGCGAACCTGCCGAAAGACCTTCAGCACAAGGTACTGAATCACAAACGCTTGAAGCGCGATGATTTCGTACGCTGGCATCGCATCGTGCACCAACAGGGCTGGGTCGCACCGAACTGGCCAGTAGAGCATGGCGGCACCGGCTGGAGCAAGGTGCAGCAGCATATCTGGGAAGAAGAATGTGCACGGGCAGGCACGCCGCCGATTCTTGCGTTTGGCGCGAACATGGTGGGCCCGGTCATTATCGCCTTCGGCAACGAAGCGCAGAAGCATCACTACCTGCCGCGCATCCTCTCTTGCGAAGATTGGTGGTGTCAGGGTTACTCCGAACCCGGCTCGGGTTCTGACCTCGCATCTCTGAAAACTCGCGCTGAGCGCGATGGCGATCACTACATTGTCAATGGCCAGAAAACCTGGACCACGCTCGC
>RGFZ01000151.1 GCA_010024875.1 Oxalobacteraceae bacterium
TCAGGTGCGGGCACCACGACGGTCATGAAAAGCTTTCAGCACATCTTCCGCCGAGAAGGTATCAAGGCGCAGATTCTAGAAGGCGATTCCATGCATCGCTACGACCGGATGGCGATGCGTGAAGAGATGAAGAAGCAGCAATCAGCGGGTAATCTGGCGTTCAGCCATTTTTCGCCCGATGCGAATCTGCTCACTGAGCTGGCTGACACTTTTCGACAGTTCAGCGAGTCCGGCTCGGGCAAGGTGCGCAAGTACATTCATGACGACGGTGAAGCAGCAGAATTCGGACAGCCGCCGGGCACTTTCACGCCGTGGAAAGATATGGCAGCCGGTGCCGAGCTGCTGTTCTACGAAGGCCTGCACGGTGGTTATGTCGGCGAGGGTGCCGATGTGGCGAAGCATGTCGATCTCTTGATCGGCGTGGTGCCGATTATTAATCTGGAATGGATACAGAAGCTGCACCGCGATCAGAACATGCGCGGCTATTCGCAAGAGGCAGTGATGGACACCATCCTGCGCCGTATGCCGGACTACACCCGACACATCTGCCCTCAGTTCTCGCGCACGCATGTGAATTTTCAGCGTGTACCGACGGTGGATACATCGAACCCTTTCATTGCCAAAGATATTCCGAGTGCTGACGAGAGCATGGTGGTGATTCGCTTTGCGAACCCGAAGGGGATTGATTTTCCGTATTTGCTATCGATGATCGAGCGCTCGTGGATGACGCGCCCGAATACGTTTGTGATCCCCGGCGGGAAGATGGGGTTGGCGATGCAGTTGATATTTACGCCGATGATTTTGCGCTTGATGGATCGCAGGAAGCGGGCGCAGTAGAAAAATGCGAGCCAGTTAGTTTTAAAAGAGCAGATACGCTACGAAAGACGCTGGATCCCGGCCTTCGCCGGGATGACGATGTTGAGACCCGCAGTACTGTAAACGTCACCCCGGTGTACGCCGGGAAAAGGACTTCAGATGAAGCACACCCAAGCCACCTCCCGCGAACTCGCCAATGCAGTCCGCTTCCTCGCGATTGATGCGGTCAATAAAGCCAAGTCGGGCCACCCTGGCGCGCCCATGGGCATGGCGGACATTGCCGAGGTGTTGTGGCGACGTCACCTGAAACATAACCCCGGTAATCCGCAGTGGCCCGACCGGGATCGCTTCGTGCTGTCGAATGGTCACGGCTCGATGCTGATCTATGCGCTGCTGCACCTGACGGGCTATGACCTCTCGCTGGACGATATTAAAAATTTCCGTCAACTGCACAGCAAGACACCCGGCCATCCGGAAGTGGATATCACGCCGGGTGTGGAAACCACCACTGGTCCGCTTGGGCAGGGGCTGGCGAATGCAGTCGGCATGGCCTTGGCAGAAAAAATCCTCGCCCGTCGATTTAATCGTCCGGATCACGCCGTCGTTGATCATCGCACTTGGGTGTTTCTGGGCGATGGCTGTCTGATGGAAGGCATTAGCCATGAAGCCTGCTCACTCGCAGGTGTGTGGGGACTGGACAAACTGACCTGCTTCTATGACGACAATGGCATCTCGATTGATGGTCATGTCGATGGCTGGTTCCGCGATGACACCGCAGCACGATTCAAGGCCTATGGCTGGCATGTGATCGGCCCGATTGATGGCCATGATGCCGAAGCCGTTGACAAGGCAACGCAGGAAGCGAAGCAAGTCGTCGGCAAGCCAACGCTGATCATCTGCCGCACGCAGATTGGCTGGGGTTCGCCTAACATGGTCGGCACCCACGATGTGCATGGCGCGCCGCTGGGCGACAAAGAGACTGAGGCCACGCGTGAGGCATTGAAGTGGCCGCATGCGCCCTTCGAGATCCCCGACACGATACGCGCGGGCTGGAATGCACAAGCTAGTGGCATGGCCTTGGAAGCGAAGTGGCAGCATGGCTTCGGTCAGTATCGACAGGCACATCCTGATCTCGCTGCTGAGTTTCAGCGAGTGATGGGCCGTCAGTTACCGCATGATTGGTCGCAACTCAAGGCGTCGTTGTTCGACCTCGCAAAAGGCATCTCCTCGCCGACAGCCAGCCGCAAATCGAGTCAGCAGATGCTCGACTTGCTGGTGGCGGGCATGCCCGAGCTGCTCGGTGGTTCCGCTGACCTGACAGGGTCGAACCTCACCGCGGGCAAGACCAGTCGCGCATGGCACAGTCATCAGGACAGCGACGCGAATTACATCTCCTATGGCGTGCGTGAGTTCGGCATGGCCGCGATCATGAATGGCGTAGCGCTGCACAGCGGATTGCTGCCCTACGGCGGCACGTTTGCCGTGTTCTCCGACTACGCGCGCAATGGCATCCGCATGAGCGCATTGATGAAGCAACGCGTGGTGCATGTACTGACACACGATTCGATTGGTCTGGGTGAAGACGGCCCCACGCACCAGCCGATTGAGCATGCCGCTACGCTGAGAATGATTCCCGGACTCGA
>RGFZ01000152.1 GCA_010024875.1 Oxalobacteraceae bacterium
GGTATCCACCCCTGAGATATCGGTATCGACGGCCGATACCAGTTGCGATGTTGTCAAAGCAGCAAACGCGGCGGTGTTCAGCCCACCGACCTGCGACGGTGTCATGGCCGCGACGAAGGCAGTGCTTAGGCTGGGTACATTGGCCGCGCTGAGTGCCCCGACCTGCGTGGCATTGAGTGAGGACGCTTGCTGGCTGGTGAGCGCTGCGGCCTGAGTAGCGGTCAGTGATGCCAGTTGCGTCAATCCGGCACCTGAAATATCGGTAGCGACACCGGACACCAGCTGCGCAGTCGTGAGCGCAGCAAACGCGGCCGTGCTGAATGATCCTACCTGGCTGGGCACAAGCGCAAAGATCGCTTGCGTAGACAAAGACCGTGCGTCGGCTGCCTCGAAGGCCTCGATTTGCGAACCCTGTAGCGCTGAGACCTGCGTTGAGGTCATCACCGCCGCCTGCGCGGTGGTCAGCGCGACGATTTGTTCGGCATTCAAGCCTGCGCTGCCGCCCAGGCTAGCTGCAATTTGATCCGTTGTGAGCGCCGCCACCTGAGCGGTACCCATGGCACTCACCTGCGCGGTGCCCAAGCCGGAAATATCCAAGGCCAGACCAAATACCACTTGCTCGGTCGAGAGCGCGGCAACCGCAGCGCTACTGAATGCGCCTATCTGGGTAGCGCTCAGGGCCAGTAAGGCTGAAGTGCCCAGTTGGCGAGCGTCGGCCGCCTCAAACGCCGCAAACTGGCTCGTGCCAAGACCCGGCAGCTGAGCTGAAGTCAAGGCGCCGGCTTGTGCGCTGGTCAGTGCCACGATCTGTGCGCTGCCTACCCCGGAGATGTCCGTACCGATCCCGCTAACCAGCTGCGCGGTGGTAAGTGCGGCGAATGATGCCGTGGTCAGGCCTGAGACCTGCGCGGTGGACAGTGCGGACAGGAATTGCGTCGACAGGTTGCTCGCATCAGCGGCCTCGATGCCCGACAGTTGCAGCGTGCTGAGTAGCGAGGCTTGTTGGCTAGTCAGGACCGAGGCCTGCGCGGTGGTCAGCGCCGCCAGCTGCGACGAGGTGAATCCGGTGATGTCAGCGGCGACGCCCAGCGTAATCTGAGATGAAGTAAGCGCTTGAAGATCATCGGTGGCTATGCCCGACCACTGGGCACTCGTTAAACCAGCGATTTGTTCGGTACTAAATACAACCCACTGATTGGTAGTCAGTGACTGCAGCTGGTTGGCAGTCAGCGCCTGGATTTCATTGGATGTAATCGACGCAACCTGGGACGTCGACAACGCGGGAAAGTACGTCGTCGGCAATGCCGAGATATCAGCGGTGGTGTAATAGTCTGGAAATATAGACATCGCTTTTCAATCAGAGACCGGCGCACTTGACTTGAACATCACGTGGTACACCCTGGACGAAGTCGACATGACCCGCACGCAGACAGCGCCTCCAGCCTGAAGAGTAACGTCGTATGCGGCAATTTTCGAGATTGAATATCAACAATCGGTGTAAAGACAGTAACTTAATTCGCTTCCATGCAAGAGCAAACCTGAAACGAAATATCGAGCCCAAAAAACTTTAGCCTTAACAACTGCAAAGAGTGTAAATAAGCGCAAAAAATGCAAAAAAGCCTAAAGTTTTTCAAATTACGTTTTTATCCATTTATGCTCCTCCTGTAATTTCGTCAGGCGCCTGTTCGCGCCTTGGCCAACCGGGAGCCCCTAATGAATGTCAACGACTTTTCTACTTCCATCGCCGCGACCTATGCGCTCAACCGCGCCAACAGCGCCGCCGCGCAAGCCAATGAGCGGATCAGCACGACGCAGAGAATCAACAGCGCTAAGGACGATCCGGCTGGCTATGCAAAGGCAGTGAAGTTGAAAGCCGAGATTGGTTCGTTCACCAAGGCGATCGATAACATCAATTCCGGTATCTCTCTTGTGCAGTCTGTTGACGATTCGATCGGACAAGTGTCTGAGATCCTCGTCAAGATGCGCGAGCTGGCAGTGTCCGCCGCTGGGGAAAACAATGCGACCACCCGTGCCACCTACCAAACTACGTTTTCTAGCTACCTGAGCGACATCACCAATATCGTCAGCCGTACTACCTACAACGGCTCATCGGTGCTCGATGGAACCACCGCTAGCGTTGATGTGCAAACCGGCATCAATGCAAACGAAACTAAGACGCTGACTTTTTTTAATATGAGCACAACGAGTCTTGGCATCGGCACTGTTGACCTGAGTACCTCAACCGCAAACGCCTCGGCAGCAATCTCAACCATTGACACAGCAATCAGCACGACTTCCGGCTATCTGACCAGCGTCGGCGCCTATGAAAACGCGCTCAGCTTCACCAATGACCTCACTAACGCGAGTATCCAGAACAAATCAAAGGAATTCGGCAATATCATGAATGCCGACATGGCAGCCGAGGCCACGAACCTGGCAGCAGCACAGATTCAGCAATC
>RGFZ01000153.1 GCA_010024875.1 Oxalobacteraceae bacterium
CTACAAAGGGACACTCACTTTGTAGGATTGATGTTCAGAAATGTCCAGCAAAACAAGGGCGGTGTTCCTCCGCGAGGATTCTACAAAGTGAGTGTCCCTTTGTAGGAGCATCCTCCCGGCGCAGGCCGGGGTCCATCGTCGTGCACCTTTGGCGATTTGAGGATTAGCCCCCTTTGCTTTGCTCATCTGGGATAATGCGAAGCTTCCTCATTTCACAGCATTCCGCACCCGATGGCTACTCCCCCTAAAGTCGCACTCATTACCGGCATCACCGGTCAAGACGGTGCCTATCTCGCCGAATTTCTGTTAAAAAAAGGTTATGTCGTCCACGGCATCAAGCGGCGCAGCTCGCTGTTCAACACTGACCGCATTGATCATTTGTACAGAGACCCGCATGTCGATGACCGCAAGTTCATCCTGCACTATGGCGACCTGACCGACAGCACTAATCTAATTCGCATCGTTCAACAGGTGCAACCTGACGAGATCTACAACCTCGCCGCGCAGAGCCATGTCGCGGTCAGTTTTGAAGAGCCTGAGTACACCGCCAATGCCGATGGTATCGGCGCGTTACGACTACTCGAGGCGATACGTATCTGTGGACTAGAGAAAAAAACCCGCTTCTATCAGGCCTCGACCAGCGAGCTGTATGGCCTGGTGCAGGAAGTACCGCAAAAAGAAACCACGCCCTTCTATCCGCGCAGTCCATATGCCGTCGCCAAGCTCTACGCCTACTGGATCACGGTAAATTACCGTGAAGCCTATGGCATCTACGCGTGCAACGGCATCCTGTTCAATCATGAAAGCCCGATTCGCGGCGAGACTTTCGTCACCCGCAAAATCACCCGTGCGTTGGCACGTATCGCGCTGGGTTTGCAAGACTGTCTGTATCTGGGCAACCTGTCCGCATTACGCGACTGGGGCCACGCGAAAGACTATGTCGAGATGCAGTGGTTGATGCTGCAGCAAGACACGCCAGAAGATTTCGTGATCGCCACCGGCGTGCAGGTCAGCGTGCGGCAGTTCGTGGAAATGGCTGCCAAGGAGCTGGGCATCGAACTCGCCTTCGAAGGCGAAGGCGAGCAGGAAACCGCTCGCATCACCGCGCGCCCCACCGAAGTCGAGACCCTGCTCGGCGATCCCACCAAAGCAAAAGAAAAGCTAGGCTGGAGTCCGACCACCTCGCTTCAGCAGCTGGTCAGCGAAATGGCGCAGAGCGACTTCGTTTCAGCCAAGCGTGACAGCCTGATCAAGGCGCACGGCTTTACGACGTTCGATCATCATGAATGATGGACCGCGCGTATGAATAAGTCATCAAAGATTTTCGTCGCCGGCCATCGCGGCATGGTGGGCAGCGCGATCGTGCGATCGCTGCAGGCGAAAGATTACACGAATGTACTTACCGCATCGCGTGAACAACTTGATCTGCTGGACCAGTCAGCCGTCGGCAAATTCCTAAAAACAGAAACGCCCGACTATATATTCATCGCCGCCGCGAAGGTCGGCGGCATTCATGCAAATAACACCTATCGCGCCGATTTCATCTACCAGAATCTCGCCATCGAGGCGAATCTGATTCATGGTGCGCATGAAGCAGGTATTCAGAAACTGATGTTCTTGGGCAGTAGCTGCATCTACCCGCGCGATTGCCCGAAACCGATCAAAGAATCTTATCTGCTGACCGGGCCGCTGGAACCCACCAATGAAATGTATGCGATCGCCAAGATCGCCGGCATCAAACTCTGTGACGCATACAACCATCAGTACGGACGCCAGTATGTCAGCGTGATGCCCACTAATCTGTACGGGCTGAATGACAATTACGACTTGAATAATTCCCACGTATTGCCCGCGCTGATACACAAATCACATCAGGCCAAGCTCGCAGGCGACAAAACCTATACCGTCTGGGGCACGGGCTCACCCAAGCGGGAATTCCTTTTCGCAGATGACTTGGCTGACGCGTGTACTTTCCTGATGGAGAAAGACTACGCAGGATCGCTGCTGAATATCGGCACCGGTGAAGACCTCACCATCCGCGAGCTGGCCGAAACCGTGATGGACGTCGTCGGCTTCAATGGCGAACTCGTGTTCGACACCAGCAAGCCCGATGGCACGCCGCGAAAATTGCTGGATGTGTCGGCGCTGCACGCGCTGGGGTGGAAGGCAAAGACTCCGCTGCGCGAGGGTATTGCGGTCAGCTATCGGGATTTTCTTCGACGCTACGGAAGCTGAGCCAGAAAGACACTGGGTCCCGGCCTGCGCCGGGACGACGATTTTGAGGCCGGCAGTATCCCAGAAAGGGATGCTACAAAGGGACACTCACTTTGTAGCAGAGTGAGTGTCCCAGACGGTATAGGTTTTGTCGCCTGCGAGCTTGGCCTGATGTGATTTGTGTATCAGCG
>RGFZ01000154.1 GCA_010024875.1 Oxalobacteraceae bacterium
CGCCGATGATTACCTTCCCAAACCCTTTTTTGTCGAAGAATTGATCGCACGCGTGCGTGCCGTCATTGCCCGCAAGACGGGCCGTGTCAGCGACGAGATCGTGGTGGGCGATTTTTCACTGAACAAAGTGAATCATCGGGCAGTATGGAAAGGCGCGATCACCCAATTGAGTCAGCGCGAATTCAGTCTTGTTGAGTGCCTGATGCGCTCGCCCAACCGGATCTTCTCACGCCAGCAGATTTTGAAAAACGTCTGGGGCATTAACTTTAACCCTGAAACTAATGTCGTGGATGTGTGCATACAGCGTATCCGCAAAAAACTGAACCGGCAGGCCAGTGAAGGGAAATCTTTCCCGATCGACACCATACGCGGCGTAGGGTATCGGTTCAGCCTGGAGGACGACGATTGAAGAAATCGTTTCACGCTCATCTCTTTATCCGCATTTTCATTGCGACTGCAGTGATCATCTACGCGAATCGAATACTCGCGCAATATCTGACGACGCGCTACCTGCATGAGCGTATAGAGCAGAACATTGCCCAGACGCTGGAGAAGTGTCAGAATGAGACTGCCAATACCAACGTATTTTTGCTTTGTACGGCGCGAGGCAACCGCGGCGATGCGCTAAGCAGTGTCAGCGAATATTATGTGCTGTGCGAATCACAAGACGGACAAAGCGCTCCCGAGGAAGATTTACCGTGCATGCAATCGCGGCAAATCAATCCCTCGCAATACAGTGAGCTGAAGACCGTCAGCGACACCGTGCAAATGAGCCGCCTGACCATTGATCGTGAAGAATGGCTAGCCTTCTCTCTCTTGCAGTTCCCAGACAAGGCACGGGTGATGATACGTCCCGCCGACATCACGCATTATGTGAACAGTATCTGGAATCTTCGCGACCGGATCCTGATTTTCGTTCTGCCGGTGATCATCGCCATGCTGACAGCGCTCACGCTGTTCATGACCTGGTCCATGATGCGGCCGATACGGCAATTGGAAAAATCTCTCACTGGCATGACCTCCCGCAATCTCGACAAGCCGCTCGACTTGCTTCCTCCGTATCGTGAATTCAACAGATTCGTGACCGTCTTTGAAGAGTTGCGCGAGCGATTGAACGAGAGCTTCCTGCAGACGCGGCGTTTCGCAGCAGATGCATCGCACGAACTACGAACGCCGCTGACTATATTACGGGGCAACTCCGAGCGACTGATTGCAGAACTACCGACTGGCTCGGAAGCACAGATCCGTATGCGTCTGATCGGTGATGAAATCGAGCGCCTGATCGAGATTACTGAAAAACTGCTGCTGCTGTCCCGTGCTGATGCCAGCAGCATCCGCCATGACATGCATCCGGTATCGCTCTCGGAGCTTGTCACTGAACTGGCGCATGATGCCATCACCTTCCAACCCACGTTAAAAATAGATATGCACGTGGAGCCAGGCATCCACTGGACGTGCGACCAAAGCCTGATACAGCAGTTGCTCTATAACCTATACACCAATGCCGCAAAATATAATGCTGCCAATGGATGGATCAGGTTCTCATTAATGCAAAAACAAGACAAGTTTCAGCTGCGAATTGAAAATCCCTGCGATAACATTCCCGCCGATCTGAATGAGCGAGCATTTCAGCGCTTCTATCGTGGGGATGCTGCACGGGGCAGAAAAGTGGATGGTGTTGGCCTCGGTCTGAGCCTCTGCCTGGAAATCGCCAGAATGCATTCAGCACAGCTTAGCCTGCAGGTCACGCATCAGAAAACGATTATCGCAACCCTTGAGGGAACGCTCTGCGCTTGAGCGAGTTAAATTCAAGTGTGAGCCCGCGACTTAATCGATTTCTGCGCAATTGTAGTAAGCGATGTAATCCACCGGGCTGTCAACAAACCCGTGCTCTCGGACCAGCTTGAGATCGTCGATCACAAAAATGGCATTGACGAAGCGCGGGGGAAAAGTTTTCCCGCTGACCGTCAATTCTTCGCTTTTGTAGGATTTCTTGAAAAGCCGCTGTTTGGCATCGAGCTTCCAGCCACGGTCTATCTTGAAGTAGACCGGGCGCTCATCACCATCCGCAGTGAATCGAACCACCGAACCAAACTTGCGGAAACCGTCGTACCGGCATTTGTAGGTCGCCCGATACGTGTTCAGATCTTTTCTGTCTCTGGGGTAGTTGTAAGCTGCCGCCGGCACTGTAACGACAAGCAACGCCAGCACAGCACCGCGGACGGCACTGACCGACCTGGCGGGTTTCGTCACAACGCGGACTATCGGCATAAACGAAGACAACCAGCAAATCACGCAATCATGCCCGGCAGCTTACTGACGCATCAGAAGCCCTCTTCAACGCTCTTGGGCTTGAAATATACGCATCGCACACTTCGCACATCTTCGCTCTTCTGGATGG
>RGFZ01000155.1 GCA_010024875.1 Oxalobacteraceae bacterium
TGTTTGTTCTGCCTGCTCCACCGGTTGCGGCACAAGTAATTGCTGCACCCGATGCGCCTGCACACCAGCGACCCATCGTGCTACAGACGTCAAACGGATTACCGCAAATCGACATCACGGCACCAACAGCAGCAGGTGTATCACGCAACAGCTTCAAGCAATTTGATATCGATACCAGCGGCGCAATCATCAATAACGGCCGACATGCCTCGCTCACTGAACTGGGCGGCTGGGTCGCTGCCAACCCCAATATGGCTGCCGGCAGCGCACGCGTGATCCTCAATGAAGTTCACAGCAGCGACCCGAGTCAACTCAGGGGCTATCTCGAAGTCGCAGGCAACAAAGCAGAAGTGGTGATCGCGAACCCCGCCGGTATTACCTGTAATGGCTGCGGCTTCATACATGCGTCACGCGCTCATCTAATTACCGGCACACCGAATTTTCAGGGAGCCGAACTGAGAGGCTTTACCTCTGGCACAGGCGGACTGCGCATCGAAGGCAAAGGTCTGGATGGGCAAGGTGCTGATGCGGTCACGATCCTTTCGCAAGCCATAGAAATCAATGCTGGGCTCTGGGCGAAAGACCTGAGCGTGAATCTCGCACGCACGCCTACGGATCGTGCTCCCGATGCGGCACCAGTCTTCGCTTTGGATATCGCAGCACTGGGCGGTATGTACGCTGGAAAAATCTGGCTCGTCGGCTCATCGCACGGACTCGGCGTTCGCAATGCCGGCTCTATCGCTGCGCAAAACAAATTAGGCGATTAGATGCAGATCAGGTCGTCTTGCGTGCGACGGAGATCGATAACTTTGCCACTGGCAGCATCACGGGACGTGATGTGGCCATCGGCACGCAGCGCTTGAGTAACGCAGGACATCCTGATGCGGTACCGCTCATCGCTGCAGACAATCGTCTGGAAATCGCTGCCAAGGAAATACGCAATACCGATCAGGCCTTGATTTTTTCGGCCGGTGAGATGCACATCGGCGGCGCTTTGGATGACAGCAATCGGGTAATCGGCAAATCTGCATCGCTGACGAATGTAGATGCCACGATTGAATCCCTGGGATCCATGACGGTTGATGTGGATCAGCTGCGCAACCTGAACAAAGGCGTTACCACTGAAGAACGACAAATCGGTGAAAGCACAACGCGTAGCTACCTTCAACCGCAGGGTCGCAGCGAGAAAAGTCCTATTTCAAACTTCCGCTGGGAGGGCTGGAGCCGTGCCGGGCGCTACCGATGGAAAACCGATCCGACTCAAGTCACGGATGGCATTCTGGGACAGACACCCCTGCCAGGCGTCGGAGAAGAATACTGTGAAGAGCGTGCCGGGCAAGAGACCTGCACTCCATTAGCCGGCGCGCTGTATTTGCGTGACGATCCGGCGTGGGCTTACTTCAAACTCACCCCCCCAGATGAAGCGCCACCGCCTGCCGGTGACGCACCGACACCACCGGGGATCCTACCACCATCAGCACCTGCCGATACCACTGATCAGCAAAGTGCGGAATATCAGTCTTGGCTCGCGCAAAAAAATACTCACGACCAAGCCTTGGCGAACTACAACCTCGCAAAGAGTAGCTACGAGCAGCGAGCCAAGGCAGTCACCGACTGGATCACAGAGACGCATGTGCGCCGCGAAGCACTTGATCAGGCCATTCAAAATTACAACCAGCGTTTTTCAAGTGCCTACATCACAAGCTGGACGCAGTACATCAATCTGCAACGCTCGGAATTCGAGACTGTCGTCACCGAAACACATCCGGGAAAAATCATTGCAGGCGGTGATCTCACGATCACGGGCCAAGACTTGGTCAACGATAGAAGCAAGCTGCTCGCAGGTGGCACGCTGCGCGGCAGTCTCGAGAATCTAACCAACATCGACACCAGTGGCACCGTGGGTGGCAATATAGTTTTCAATAACACGGTCAGCGGAACCTTCTCCCCCGGCGTGAGCTGCGCGACCAGATGTGCGCGCTGGATATCGAAGGCCGTCGGAAAATCCCGGGCATTCCGGCCGACCGGGCCGACATCATGCCCGCCGCGCTCATCACGCTGTGCGTCATCGCCGACCTCACCGGCGCCGAGGCTTTCCATCTTTCGCACCGGGGCGTCCGCCATGGGATGGTCGAACTCATGCTCGGACCTTCCAAGGAACACCTCTGACCATGTTTCGCCTCCTCGCGCTCCTTGTTTGCTGCATCCGCCTCTCCGCCGCCACGGAGACGGGTCGCGTCGCCTCCGTCGCCGCCGACGGATGGGCGAAGGTCGTCCCGGCCAAGGGCGCGAGCGTCCAGAAGGGCGCCGTCCCCGCGGGCAAGGGCGCTGCAGCCGCTGCCAAGGGTGCGGCCGTGGCCCCCAAGGGCG
>RGFZ01000156.1 GCA_010024875.1 Oxalobacteraceae bacterium
GGCAATGATCGCCTCGACGGCGGCGCCGGGATCGACACCCTGTGGGGCGGGTCAGGCGACGACACCTATGTAATCGACAATGCCCGGGATCGTATCTCTGAAGCTCTGCATGCACGCGATGACCGTGATGCAGGTGGTAACGACACGGTGGAATCCAGTATTAGCTTCACATTGGCACAGGGCTTCGAAAATCTGGTGTTAACGGGCAAAAGTAATCTGAATGGCACTGGTAATGACGCCGACAATCACCTCACTGGCAATGACGGCAACAATGTTATCGATGGCAAAGCTGGCACGGATTCATTGAATGGTGGCGAGGGGTCGGATATCTACCTGATCGGCAATTCAGATGAGCACCGAGCGGCAGAATTTGCGGACAACGGCGTCGGCAGCAATGACGTGGACGAAGTTCGATTTGCCCCCAAACCCGCCACCATCACTGTGGGCGAGCCCATGGCCACTCCCAAGCTGACACTATTCGCAGGCGACACCGGCATTGAGCGTGTAGTCATTGGCATAGGCACCGGTAAGCTCGCGGTCAGCAGTGGCAAGATGGCGGCCGACATTGATGCCTCCGAGGTCACCAATGGCCTGACCATCGCCGGCAACGCCGGAGTGAATGAATTGACTGGTACAAGCTTCAACGACACCCTGATCGGCAATGGCGGTTTCGATACTCTGGTGGGCGGCAAGGGCAGCGACAAGTTTGTTTTCAACATGACGCCCAATGCAAAAACCGATGTCGATACCCTCTCGGATTTCAGTCATGGCGAAGATCAGCTGGTTTTCGTGCGATCGAAATTCGCGAACATCGGTGCCGTAGGTGATCTTGCTGAAGGTGCGTTCTACTCCGGCGAAGGGATTACGAAGGCACATGATGCAGATGATCGCTTCCTCTTCGATACCCAGAATGGCCATTTGTATTTTGATCGTGACGGCAGTGGCAGCAGCGCCGCCGTGCTGATTGGGGTCCTGACGCCCGGCAGCTCACTGTCGGCGACGGACTTCAAGATCGTTGATGTGATTTGATTTGATGTGAGGTGCCTCGAGCTGCTCTGCACCCGAGTGTGACGCTCAGGGCTCGGGCTTTAGCCTGAGCCCCCATTTCCATAACCAGATCGTGGGCAGCGGAACCATCATCAGCACATGCTCCACCACTGCCAGCGTCAACAACCCGGCGACCAGACACAGACTGGTCGCCGCAAATCCCTCGGCCGGCTGCACGGCCACAGCCATCCACAGCGGCACCAGCACCCCGATCGATGCGGTGACTGAAAACGGCATTAGCCAGTTCCAAGAGCGTCGGGTGAAATAACTTTCCAGATACGCCAAATGCGCAGGCAGGAAATTCTCTGACAAATTGCGCACTCCCAAGAAGAGATTCAGCTTAGCCGACAAGCGCATCGTCCACAGCACCAGGTAGGTCCACCAGCCGGTCAAATTCGGCTTGTTCCAACTAGCGAGGAAGACCAGTATCGCCAAAACCACCAGTGCCAATTCATGATGCAGTATCGCCTGGCTCGCATGCCAGGCACGACGCCAGCCGCGACTATCCGGCGGACATTCGCTGCGCCTCGCGCCAGTCACATAACCCAATAGGAAGGCAATCTCTTGCCAGCCCCAGATCAGTACCGCGCAAGTGAATGCGCAATATGCTGAGGCCACGGTCGCATGAGATGCCGAGATCGACAAACCAACGATCGCAAAGCCGAGCAGCAAGGTGGACTTCAGCATGGTCCACTTGAACGTCCAGCGCGGCAATCTGCCGAGATACAGGATCACGCTGGTGGAAAACCACCAGATGAACACGGTAAAGGCTGCAGGCAGCAGATACTGACTGATCACGACATCACTCCGATTTCATGGCGATAGACTCTCACTTACCAGGCCGGCTGCAGACGTGTCGTTGCAGGCAAGGCATTCGATTTCACCGGAATGAAGTACATGCGCACGAACACCGCCGCACCTGCGACGCTCCACGCGGCCTTGCGCAGCGTACCCAACAAGCCACCCACGCGCTTGCCCTCGTCCGCTCGCTGCGCGCAATACGATAAGCGCTCCAGATTGCGATGGAAGGATGGATGATCAATATCCAGCAAAATCGGGAAGCACTGCTTGGTGATCTCATTGGTGATACGGAAGACATCAAAGTCATACGCAGTAGGATCTAACCCCATGGCCTGCTTCAGTTCCGGGCGTGTATGGTCGCGCACATACATGGTCGCGTAGACCGCCAGCAGGAAGAAGCGTATCCACAGCACGTTATGCCCGCGCAGCAGCTCAGGATTGGCGCGCATGATCAGCGCAAAGGATTCGCCGTGACGGAACTCGTCATTGCACCAGCG
>RGFZ01000157.1 GCA_010024875.1 Oxalobacteraceae bacterium
GGGTTGCCGCGGGAATCGAGGATTTCGCGGGCGTTGATTTCGGTGATGTGGGTGCTGCTCATGTTAGGAAATACGCCCATAGGGGTAAGGACAACCGATGGGAGTGAGCGAGAAAAAAGGTTGGCCGGCACCCTGCCCAGGCGGGCCAAAAAAAGGACCCCAGCCTATGTGAGGCCGGGGTCCTTAAAGTGGTGGGAGTAGAAGAACTCGAATCTTCGACCTCCTGCGTGTCATGCAGGCGCTCTAACCAACTGAGCTATACCCCCGAAAAAGCGGAAGGTGAACAAAGGGAACGGAAAGGCCGCTGGCAAGCCTTCAGTGCACGTCCCCCAGATAGCTCGCGGCGCCGTCTTGGCGGAACTGAGCGATAATCGCCCCCAATCCCTGCGGGGAAAGGGGGTAATCCGCCAGTTTTTCCAAAGGAATCCACTCGAAGCCCACCTGACGGCGATCGGTCGTCCGCCCGCCACCGATGGGCGAAAAATCCTCACAGGTGCAGTGGAAGACGGCTTCGACCTGATGGAAGCGCCCATGGATGCGATGCATGGCGTGGTTCTTGCCGACATACTCCCGGAGGTAAATCAGGCCGCGTGGCTGCACCCGAAGGCCCAGTTCTTCGAAGACCTCCCGGCGGACGGCGTCAGTCAAGGTTTCGCCATGCTCTTGGCCGCCGCCCGGCAAGACCAGGAATTCTCCTTCATCCGTCCGCACCCGCACGACCAACAGGTCGGGGCCACGGAGGATCACCGCGCGGGCTGCCGTCCGGACGGACGGTGCCCCTGGACGGGACGAAGAAGAAGAGGCCACCCCGACAGGGTGGCCTCAACGCCTCGCTCTGGAAAGCCGGAAACGGCCTACCCGAGCAACTTCTCGTCGATCTCCTGATTGCCGTGCACGGCCTTGACGTCATCCAGGGCCTCTAAGGCATCAATCAGCTCCATGACCTGCTTGGCGACGGCCGCGTCGCTGACGGGAACTGGGATGCTGGTCACGTAGGCGATTTCGCTGGATTCAGGCTTCAGCGACTTCTCCTGGAGAGCCTTGGCCACGGAATCGTAGGAAGCGATGGTGCAGAGCACCTCGAAGTGGTCGCCATTGTTGATGATGTCATCGGCGCCGGCTTCAAGGGCGAGCTCCATGAGCTGGTCTTCGGAGATCTGACTGGCGCCGATCAGGATTTGGCCCTTGCGCTGGAAGCTATGCGAGACGGCGCCCGTCTGGGCCATGTTGCCGCCGTTGTCGTTGAACGCCTGGCGGACTTCGGCCGCGGCACGGTTCTTATTGTCGGTGGTGACTTCGACGATGATGCCGACGCCGCCGGGGGCGTAGCCCTCGTAGGTGATTTCTTCGTAGGTCACGCCCGGGATCTCGCCGGTGCCCTTCTGCACCGCGCGCTTGATGTTGTCCGACGGCATGTTCGCCGCGCGGGCCTTATCCATCAAGGTGCGGAGGCGGGCGTTGCTTTCGGGGCTACCGCCGCCGGCGCGCGCCGCGAGGGTGATTTCCTTGGCCAGCACGGAGAAATCAGCCTTTGGCCTTCTTCGGGCGAGCCTCGACGACCACTTCAGCCGTGGGCGCCTTGGTGAACTTGGCCTGCAGGATGGTCAAAAGATTCTGCACCGTCATGTAGAGCGGCAAGGCCGCCGGCAGCGAATAACAGATGACCGGGAACACCAGCGCCATCGTATACATGATGGTCTTCTGGGTCTCGTCGGCCGACGGATTCGGGGTCATGCGCATCGAGATGAACATCGTGACGCCCATGAGAATCGGGAGGATGTTGACGCCAAAGCCCGCGATCGAAGCCACCGTATCCGGAGCGGCCAGGTCATGGATCCACAGGAAGGACTGCAGGCGCAACTCGACGGTCGTCTGGAAAGCCGTGTAGAGGCCGAAGAAGACCGGAATCTGGATCAGGATCGGAAGGCAACCAGCGAAGGGATTGATCTTATGCTCCTGGTAGAGCTTCATCATCTCCTTGTTCAGCTTCTCGGAGTTGTCCTTGTACTTCTCGCGGAGCTCCTTCATCGGGCCGGCGAACTGCTGCATCTTCAGCGCGCTGCGCTGCTGCGCGGCGGTGAGCGGCCAGGTGATCAGCTTGATCAGCACCGTGAGGACCACGATGGCCCAACCCCAGGACCAACCGCCGGTCCAGGTGAGCAAGGCGTGCACGCCACCCAAGCAGGCCAAGAGCAGCTTGCAGATGGCGCCGAAGGAAATGAAGCCGAGGATCTTCGAGAACTGCAGCACGGCCACCTGCCCATCGGCCAAGGCCGAGACGCGGGCGTATTCCTTGGGGCCCACGAAGAAATTACCCTCGGTCGTGATGGAGGCGTCGC
>RGFZ01000158.1 GCA_010024875.1 Oxalobacteraceae bacterium
GTGCGCGCACCAGCACCCAACGACCGCGGCTAATTAGCAATAACCCTCAGGAGCCTCGAGGAGCCTTACCGGCACTTGCGAACACCTTAGGGTTGTTGTGGAACGTTATTAACAAATGAGGGTTGGAGTGGTGTGGGGAAACCTGGAATCAAACTTCCTCTCAAAGCGCATGGGTAGCCGTTAGGGGAGATGAGGAAAGATTCCCGTAGTTGGATCTATAGTTCGCAGGTCTATCAAACACAAGCTATGTTGACTTGAGTTGATCTGCATCAGTGCGATTCGTTTTGGTCTTCAGGGAGATGTATGGCCAGATCCATACTGTCATGCAGCAGTCGGAGAATATTGATGATGTGCCCTTCAGATACTGAGAAGGCGACAAAATGGCGTCCTTTTCTGCCTTGACGCGCCACATGTAAAGTGCGAATCCCCATACCAATTTCATCTCGCACTTTGGACCCTAAAATTTCTGGTCCGTCGTGCAAGGCTTCGATTGCTAGTGCGATGGTCTCGGCGTAATGCTCAGCTTGCTTATTGCCGAAATTCTCGGCCGTCCAAAGGATGATGTCGAACAGATCTTGCTCGGCTTGGCTTGCCAGCCGAACTTGCCAGGCCAAGCTCATTTAGCAGCAATCGCCTTGTCAGTGATGGATTTGATGTGAGCCCGCAGTGACCCTTTTCTCTCAAAGGCTTTGAAATTTCCGGCTGCGATGTCGTCGATGCCAACCTGTACCGCGGACCGAAGTGCCTCAAGGCGATAAGCATCTTCAGCCTCGCGTTGCTCGACGAGACGAAGACCTTCTCGAAGAACCTCACTGGCATTTTGATAACGACCGCTCGCGACTAAGTGCTCGACCAGCGAAGCTTGATGATCAGTGAGTACAACATTGCGTGTGGGCATGGGGGCCTCTCGAAAACTCAATTGGCATAATATGCCAATAAGGCCGATGAAAGTCAAATCCTGTGGTAATTGGGTATGCCGGCCGGTGCAAACAGCATAAACACTAGAAGCTGCCTCGCGAATACTCGCGAGGCTTTCGCTCGACATCGCTCAGGTACTGAGGATTTAAGAAAAAAAACCAACCGAGATCGGTTGGTTTTTTAGCGGTTGGTGGTGGGAGCGGACCTGGGTTCGATTCCCGTCTGAAGTAAGCGTGTTAGGCCCTGATTGCTGCATTTGGGTCTTTCGGAAAGTTGAGGAACTTTGAGCCAGGTAATGTCGATGCGACCTTACTTCTTAATTTTGCTAGATCATTAAGCTGTCTCTCACAGGCCAATTTCACCCAACGGCAGGCTGGGATGTCGCCAGCGACCGCCTGCTCAGCATAGCGCTTGGCCCTGGTTGAATAGGACGCCAGACGTACATCCATGTATTCACAAATCCTCTGTTATCAGCTAAGATGTACGCGTACATCTACCCTTGTTTTCCGTGAGGCTCAGCATGATCAACACCAAACTATTCAAAAACGGCAACTCTCAGGCCGTGCGCATTCCGGCCGAACTGGCCTACAGCAGCTGGGACATTGAACTGGTCATCGAGCGCCAGGGCGATGAGTTGCGCATCAGGCCAGCACGGCGGCGCATGGGCGATGTGCTGGGCAAGCTGGCTCAGTTCTCCCCTGACTTCATGAGCGAGGGCAGGGGCCTGAGTGTCGAAAGCGATCGCGAGGCCTTATGAAGCCCAAGTTCATGCTGGACACCAACATTTGCATCTACTTGATGAAGCACCAGCCGCCGCAGGTGCGGGCGCGATTTGCCGAATGCTTTGTTGGCGATGTGGTCATCTCCGCCATCACTCTGGCTGAATTGGAGTTCGGGATAGCTTGTTCAGGTGAGTCCCAGGCCAGAAATCAGGCTGCACTGGACGCCTTGCTGGAAGACCTCTTGGTTGCGCCATTCGAAGCTCGCGCAGCGCGCGCTTATGGCCCACTACGTGCCGCTAACCGTGAACGCAACAAGGATGCGTTGGATAAACTCATTGCATCACATGCGCTGTCGCTGGGCGTAACGCTGGTGACCAACAATGAGGCTGATTTTCGTGGCTTTTCCGGCTTGGTTGTTGAGAATTGGATCAATAACCACTGAACACGCCATAGCTTCCTACCATCGCGATCAGTCATTTTGGAGTTGATGCGATTTTTATGAAAAAAACTACCCCAGTTTCTCCCGGCGAAATGTTGCAGGAAGAATTCCTCAAACCTTTGGGGTTGACCCCGTATCGACTGGCAAAAGACATTGATGTGCCTGCAACACGCGTCTACGACATTGTGTCGGGTAAACGCGCTGTGACAGCGGAAACAGATTTGTTGCTGTG
>RGFZ01000159.1 GCA_010024875.1 Oxalobacteraceae bacterium
ACAAAACGCTCGCGTCGCTTGTCGCTGGAATACCAGAAGTGCTGCATGATACCCAAGACCCAGAAAACCTTCCCGTGCGACTTCATGAACTGTTTGCGCGCATTCGCCAGACAGCGAGCATTGCCAGTCACCAGTAGCTGCTCGACGGCGTCCGCGGCCAGTCTTCCACCCGCCATCGCATAGTAGATGCCTTCGCCGGACGCGGGAGCGACCACGCCTGCGGCATCCCCTGCCAGCACCACATCCCGACCGTTGTCCCAGCGAGGAAGGGGTTTCATAGGCAGCGGTGCGCCTTCGCGGCGCACGGTCTCGGCACCTTCCAGACCCACCGCGCTGCGCAAGGCTGACGTCGCATTGCGCAATGAAAAGCCCTTATCGGCGCTGCCGGTGCCAATGGACAGGGTATCGCCGTGCGGGAAAACCCAGCCATAAAAGTCCGGTGACAGATGGCCCTGATAAAACACATCGCAGCGCGAGCCGTCGTAATCAGCGGGCTTCACTTCGGGTGCCTTGACGATCTCGTGGTACGCGAACACATAGCGCGTTTTTTCCGCGCCGGGCACGGTTTGTTGCGCGACGCCGGAGCGCGCCCCATCGGCACCGATGATGCTGCGGGCACGTACCGTGCGGCGCTGTTCGCTATCGCCGTCGACATAGGTGATGGTACTCATGCCATCGGTATCTGCACCCACGCGCTCGAACTTGCCATTGCGACGTACTGCACCGCCTTGCGCCGCGCGCTCACGCAGCCATTCATCAAATTCGTCGCGATCGACCATGCCGACGAATCCGCCTTCGATGGGAATATCGACCTTGGTGTCGGAGGGCGCGATCATTCTTGCCGAGCGGGCCTTTGCTACCAGCAGATGATCAGGAATCTCGAAATCCTTGATCGCGCGTGGCGGTATCGCACCGCCGCAAGGTTTGATGCGTCCGGCGCGATCAAGCAGCAGCACGCGGCGTCCTTTGCGGGCGAGATCATTGGCAGCCGTCGCACCTGCCGGACCGCCACCGACAACGACGACATCGAATTGTTCTATGGTGTTCATGAGGATCTCCGTCGTCGTGGTGAACAAAGCGTTATGAGAAAGAGGGCTGACCAATACCCGCCGACTGCTGGCGTTGGTGCTGCGTCATCGGTATGCGGAAAGCAAGCATCGCTGAAGCGACAAATAGCAAGGCTTCGAGGGCAAACACGCTGCCATAGGCAATGCCATTGGATGCGATCAACCAGTGCGCGATATCGCTGGCCGCAGTACCGATCAGACCACCAAAGCCAAAGGCAATCGCCTGCGCTGCGCCCCACAGTCCCATGCGCACGCCTTCACGTTCTGCACGGCCTTCGGTCGCGAGCCGCATCATCTGGCCGATGGCGGCGATCGAGAAGGCGCCATTCGCGGCACCCATCAGAAACACATTCGCACTCAGCGGCCATGGCGGGCCGACATGACCGGCGATGACCAGACCGGCGAGTGCCGCGGCGGAAGCAAGACATCCACCGACGCACCAGAGTCGGAGCGAACCGGCACGCCCTTGGGTGAAACGGCTGCCCACCAAGGCCACCAGCAGCATGCCCGCCAGCACACCGCCGTGCTGCACACCCGATAGGCTGGTCGACTCACCCGGTGTGAAGCCAAATACACTGCCAGCAAAAGGCTCAAGGATCAGGTCTTGCGCGCTGTAGGCAAGCATTGAGATAAAGATGAATACCGTGAATTGTCGTGCCGCTTCTTCTTTCCATACATCAGACAGCGCGGTGCGGAAGGGGACGAAAGTAGAGGGCTCTTGACTCTGGTAGCCTTCGATGAGTTCGTCGCCTGGATCCATCTCCAGACGGAACAGCGCGATCAGCGTGATGATCAATGCGAAAGTGCACACCGTGAGCGTCACGGCCAGCAGGCGCGTCGGTGAATAGGGGTCAAGCAGCTTGCCAGCGACACCGGCGGTGACCGCGAAGCCGACGATCATCATCAGCCAGACAATGGTCGCTGCAGCGGCGCGGCGCTCGCCATCCACACGCAGGGCGAGCAGCACCAGCAGCGATGTGCCGGCAGCGCCGACGCCGAGGCCGATCATCACAAAGCCTGCGGTAGCGAGCAGCACACCCAGCACGGGCGAGGGCTGCATCAAGGTCGTCGCGAAGGTCGCCGACAAGGCACCTGCCGCCAACACCGTCATGCCACCAATGATCCATGGCGTGCGCCGCGCGCCCTGATCCGAACCATGTCCCATGCGTGGTCGCGATACCTGAACCAGATAGTGCAAAGCGACGAGTGCACC
>RGFZ01000160.1 GCA_010024875.1 Oxalobacteraceae bacterium
TGTTATAATAAGCACAGAAATAAAACGGTAGAAATACCACAAGGAGAGATAAATGGCAACAAGAATGCAACAGCGCAGAGGAACCGCAGCACAGTGGACCAGCGCAAACCCAATTTTAGCAGCAGGTGAAATCGGTTTTGAAACCGACACAGGTAAATTTAAGATAGGTAACGGATCATCCGCATGGGGTGCTCTAAATTATTATGTGGACGCAAATGCGATCCTTGACGGTGCACCAGGTGTACTTGATACTTTAAATGAACTTGCAGCAGCACTTGGCGATGACCCAGCATTTATTACAACTGTTGCAACAAATCTCTCAACCCACTCAGCAGATACCACAAACGTGCACGGTATTGCAAACACAGCAAACCTTGCAACTCTAGACGATGTTTCAGATGCAGTTTCTAACGCAACAGTGGATCAATCAACACTTGCTGGTGAAGGTATTGATTGGAATGCTGGAACATCTCAGTTTGATATTGACTCAACAGTAGTAACTCTTGATGGAAGTCAAACATTAACAAATAAAACTCTTACCTCTCCATCACTTCAAGGAACACCTACAACAAATACAGCAAATCCACTTTCTAATAATAACGTAGTTGCATCTACAGCATACGTAGATGCTGCAGTTGCTGTTGTTGTGAATAGTGCCCCTGAAACATTGAACACATTAAAAGAATTGTCAGATGCTTTAGGAGCAGATGCTAACTTTGCAACTACAGTAAGTAATAGCATTGGAACTAAGGTTGCTAAGGCTGGAGATACAATGACTGGTGCATTGACTCTACATGCAGACCCATCATCAAATATGCATGCATCTACAAAGCAATATGTAGACGGTGCTAAAAATGATGCATTAGATGCTCTTTCTTCACATGCATCAGATACAACAGATATTCATGGAATTGCTGATACTACAGCACTTGTAACAAAGTCTTATGTAGATTCTGCTGATAGTTCTATATCAGGAGCATTATCTTCACATGAGTCAGACACTACAAACGTACATGGTATTGCTGATACTACAGAACTTGCAACAAAAACATATGCAGATGGAAAAGCGTCTGATGCACAAACAGCAGCAGCATCTGCATTATCTTTACACCAAGCAGATACTACAAATGTACATGGTATTGCTGATACTACAGTGCTTGCAACTGAGACATATGTTAATACTGCAGAGCAAGATGCAAACGATTATGCTGATGATGCAGTAAGCGCACACAGTATAGTTACAACAAATGTACACGGAATTGTTGATACAGGAGCGCTTGTTACTACAGATGATGCTCGTTTATCAGATACAAGAACACCAACAGATAATACAGTATCAACAGATAAGATTGTTAACTCTGCGGTTACAGCAGATAAACTTGCTGGTGATTCTGTCACTACCGCCAAAATTGAAGATGGCGCAGTTACTGAAGCAAAACTTGCTAGTAATTCAGTAACATCAGGCAAAATTGCAGATGGAACAATTGTAAATAGTGATATCTCTGCAACAGCAGCAATCGATTGGACTAAATTAGCAGTATCTTCAACAGTTTCTGCTACTGAATTAGGATATGTAGATGGAGTAACATCTGCAATCCAAGGACAGTTAGATGCTAAGTTAGCCTCTGCAACTGCCGCTTCAACTTATGCTCCAATTGCCTCACCAACATTTACTGGAACAGTTTCTGGTATATCTAAGTCAATGGTTGGTCTTGGTAACGTAGATAATACATCAGATGCTAATAAGCCAGTTTCTACTGCTACACAAACAGCATTAGATGCTAAGTTATCACTTTCTGGCGGAACAATGACAGGAGCACTTACACTTTCAGGTGCACCTACACAAGACGCACATGCAGCAACAAAAGCATATGTAGACAATGTAACTGCAGGAATTAATTTCCATCAGCCAGTTCGTGTTGCTACAACAGGAAACATCACACGTAGCGGAACTCAAACAATTGATGGAGTTTCTCTATCAGTTGGTGATCGTGTTCTTGTAAAAGATCAAACTACACAAACAGAAAATGGTATTTATGTAGTTGCTTCAGGTTCATGGACAAGAGCAACAGATGCAGATAATACACCAGACGGAGAACTAAAGGGTGGAGATTTCACTCTTGTTCTTGAAGGTACAGTAAACTCAGGTTATGGATATGTTTGCTCTAATACATCAGCAATTACAATCGGAACAACAAATGTTACATACGCAGCATTTAACGCTGCTAAGGCTGTAACTGCTGGAACTGG
>RGFZ01000017.1 GCA_010024875.1 Oxalobacteraceae bacterium
TCCAGTTGAAGTAATACGCGTCTCCGTGCGATTTGCGATAACCGCGGACAAGAGCGATTCCCTCCTGCGCCGCTCTAGCCACGCCGGATGGATCACCAATGATTACCTGATACAGCTCTTGTGCTTTCGGCCCTAGTGTCGCGCCAATGAATGCATCAATCTGGGAAAAATAAGAAGCTGATTCCTCGGGGCCAGTAAAGATCAGCGGGAAGGGGAGCGCTTGGTTTTCCGGGTGCAGCAGGATCCCCAGCAGGTACAGGATTTCCTCTGCCGTGCCCACGCCGCCTGGGAAGACAATGATCGCATGACCGGTACGCACGAAGGCTTCAAGCCGTTTCTCAATATCCGGCAAGATGACGAGATTATTGACGATAGGATTTGGCGATTCCGCTGCGATGATGCCTGGTTCAGAAAAACCGAGATAGCGTCCACGGAAGATACGCTGTTTTGCATGGCCGATTGCTGCACCTTTCATCGGCCCCTTCATCGCACCCGGGCCGCAGCCAGTACAAATATCCAAGCCGCGCAGCCCCAACTCATAGCCGACTCGCTTTGAGTAGTCGTATTCGCTGCGCGATATCGAGTGTCCACCCCAGCACACTACCAACTTGGGATCTTGCGCGCGCTGCATCACATCGGCATTGCGCAAGATATGAAATACAAAATCTGTCAGGAGCGCGCTGTCATTCTCGCCATTATGTGGCGCTGGCCGCTCGCTCGCCGTGAAAAGAATATCGCGAAGTACCGCAAACAGATGCTCGCGAATACCGCGTATCATTTCGCCATCCACAAATGCCGATGCTGGCGCGCCCCGAATAAATAGCTTGATCCCACGTTCACGGTGTACGACCCGAATATCAAAGTCAGGGTAGCGCTCCATCAGCGCCTTGCCGTCGTCCAGATAGTTGCCTGTGCTCAACACGGCCAGCGCACAATTACGGAAGCTCTGATAAAGGCCAGTCTGCCCTTGATCTAGCAGCCGGGCAATTTCTGCCTTTGACAAAATGTCCAGCTTGCCTTCTGGCGAAATGATGCTGTCGATAACCGGATAGTCCATGCCCATCGAATAGCTGTTGATCTAGTCGTGATCTTACCTCGCGGCCTGTTAGTTCGCCGAACTGACAGGATTATCGGCTAGCGGCAGCGGCGTTACCCATATTCAAGAATCTTGATTTTCATCAATCGAATCACCTCAGAAAATCACTGCCCAAGCATCATCATCGGGTGATCATCCGAGTTTGCGGTACTCCATGGAGTATCAGCGCTCGTAACAAGGCTGATCTTTGCCCGATGTCTGATTGTTTATTTCAGGACCGCACGTGAACACCAATGACTCTCCACGTACCGCATCGCTGATCTCCGGCACAGTCAATTCGACGGTGGCGAACGCTGTGCCTTTAGAACAAATGCTAGCCTTGCTGCCTGATCTGGTATTTATCCATGATCTGCAGGAAGCGCGACATATCTACTGCAACTCGCGCCTGGAGGCAGTGCTGGGTCTAAGTACAGAAAAGTTTCTGAATTCAGGTTTTGGCGACGATCCCGAGCTGTTCCATCCGGATGATCGCGAACCGCTGCACGCATGGTCTGCGCGTCTGGGGAAGCTGAAGGATCATGAGATGGCTCAGATCGAATACCGCATGCGCCACGCGGACGGCCGCTGGCGCCGGCTTCGCGTGAGGGCGGCACCAGCGTTTCGTGATCCGCAAGGGATTCTTCGCCTACTGTCGTGCAGCATCACCGACATCACCGAGCAGACTCAAGCCGGGACGACGTTGCCTCAGCATAATGAGATTCTTCGGCTGATACTCAACAGCATGACCGAAGGCGTGATTGTCTGCGATCAGCACGGCAAGACCTTGATGGTCAACCGCTCGGCCGAGCGCATGCTGAAGCTGGACGAGCCGCTGACGCGGCTGTCGCAGATCCGGCGTGCGCAAGCAGCTGAAACCAGAAAAAACGAGAGCTTTCGTCTGTGGCATCAGCACCCCCTGGTACGAGCACTGAACGGAGAGACGCTCTCGGATCAGGAACTGGCGCTGTACGACCGGCGGCGCGATCTAGCCGTGACGCTCAGCCACTCTGCAGCTCCGCTGAAAGACAGTGAAGGAAAGATCATCGGTGCAGTGGATGTCTTTCGCGACGTGACCGAAAGCCACCGCGCATTACAGGAGCTTCAAAGAGCAGAGGAGCATTTCCGCTTGCTGGTTGAGGGCACGACGGATTATGCGATTTTCATGCTGGACGGAACAGGACATATTGTCAGTTGGAACCCCGGCGCCGAGCGCATACTAGGCTATCGCAAGATGGAAATCGTGGGCAGTCATGTCTCCGTATTTTTCACCCCCGAAGACCAGGAAAAGGGCGAGCCCCAACGGCTACTGCGACAGGCCGCGCTCGATGGACGCAGTGAAGAAGATAGCTGGCGTGTCAGAAAAGACGGCCAGCGGTTCTGGTGTACCGGTGCGATGGGTGCGCTGCATGACAGCGCAGGACGCGTACAGGGTTTCGTTGAAATCATGCGCGACAACACTGAGCGACGACTGGCGGAACAGAATGCCTTCTTCCTGGCCAATCATGATCCGCTCACCGGCTTGCCCAACCGCGCCCGCTTCATGGAGCGGCTGCACGAGGCGCTTATCAATGCCGATCGCGACACCACACGGGTCGCAGTACTGCTGCTGGATCTGGATCGATTCAAATCGATCAATGATCACCTCGGCCATCATGCGGGTGACGAACTCTTGCGGCTGGTCGCGCAACGGTTGCTGCGCTGTGTGCGCGAGACGGATACCGTGGCGCGCCTCGGCGGTGACGAGTTTGTCGTTATTCTCACCCGACTGAAATCGCTGTCCGCCGCCGAGCTCATCGCGGAGAACATCGTTCGCGAACTGGGCCAAAACTACGAGATCGAGCATCAGCTCATCAAGAGTGGCGCATCGGTGGGCATCGCGATGTATCCGCAGGATGGGCAGGACACCGGCGAGCTGTTGCAAAAAGCCGACCTGGCCATGTACCGCGCCAAGGCAAGCGGACGAAACCGGTTTCGGGTGTTTGCACCGAGCATGCTCACCGAGGTGCAGTTACGCCAGACGCAAGAGGATCTGCTCAGACAGTCCGTCGAACAGGGTGACTTTGAGCTGGTCTATCAACCGCAGATCGATCTTCAAACGCTGGGCTTTGTCGCTGTCGAAGCCTTGCTACGTTGCCGCAATCAGGGGTTGATGACGCTGTCGGCCAAGGCCTTGATCGCGCTGGCCGAGGAAATCGGCGTAATCAATGACCTAGGCAACTGGGTAATGCGCGCCGCCTGCATACAGATGGGCCGCTGGCGTGCAGCCGGGCTGCCGGAATTCCGGATCGCTGTCAATGTCTCCGCCGCACAGCTACTGGATCCTTTGTTTCCGGGGATGATGCGTTCCGCGTTGCAGGATGCCGCCCTGCCTCCGCGCCTTCTTGAGATCGAGGTCAACGAGAGCGCGCTAGTCTTGGTGAGGGAAGGGCAGAGCATGGTGCTCGACCACCTGAAGTCGATCGGCGTGTCGATTAGCATTGATGACTTTGGCACGGGTATTTCCACGCTGTCATTTCTGAAGGATTTTCCGGTCGATGTGCTCAAGCTCGACCCGGCGCTCATACGCAATCTGCCGCGCGATCGAGAGGATGCGGCCATCGTCTCTGCCATCGTCAAACTGGCGAAGGATTTGAATATCAAAGTCGTGGCCGAAGGTGTGGAGACGGTAGAACAATTGGGTTTCCTGCGTGGCACGACGTGCCACCGGGTCCAGGGCTATTTGTTCAGCGAACCCGTGCGCCCGGAAAAACTTGAGCAGCTACTGCAGAGCCGCCAGCAGCAGGGGCAAGTCTTCCATTAAAGACACTATCAACACGGGGCCGTACCTTACCTCGGACGCAAGATTCAGCAGGCGCTCCGGCAGCGGCGAGCGCCGAGGGCTACAATCCTGTTTTTGAGCGACAAGTGCACAGGAGAGCAAGACCATGGCCAACACCGCGCCCCGCAAGCTGGAACGCATCATCAGCGCAATGAACACTTCTGACGGCGCTGGCGTGCGCCTGCGACGCAGTCTGGGCAGCAGCGAGGGCACGCGTCTCGATCCTTTCCTGATGCTGGATGAATTTTCTTCCGACAATCCCGGCGATTACATCGCCGGCTTTCCCTCGCATCCTCACCGTGGTTTTGAGACCGTCACCTACATTCTCGATGGCCATATGCGGCATGAGGATCATCTGGGCAATCAGGGCGACCTCAGAAGCGGCGGTGTGCAGTGGATGACCGCTGGCCGGGGCATCATTCATTCGGAGATGCCGCAACAGGAAGAGGGCAGGATGCGCGGCTTTCAGTTGTGGATCAATCTGCCCGCCAAAGAAAAAATGAAGCCGGCCGGCTACCGCGATATTCCCGCCGAAGAGATACCGGTGCATGAACTGCCTTCGGGCGGCCGTGTGAAGGTGATTGCCGGCACCTTGCCGGTCAATGGGCACACGATCGAGGGTCCGATCGCCGGCCTCACGACCGAGCCCATGTATCTGGATGTGCAGCTTCCCGCCGGCGCCTCATTCAGCGCGCCGATTCCAAGCGGCCTGAATGCGATGGCCTATGTATTCGAGGGTAATCTGCAGCTGGCTGGTGACACTCGCATGCTGCCCACGCACAGCGGCGCCGTGCTCACTGATGGAGACTCCGTCGAATTCATCGCCGGGAGCAGCGGCGCGCGATTTCTTTTGCTGGCAGGACGCCCGCTGAATGAACCCATTGTGCAGTACGGACCTTTTGTGATGAACACCACCGCCGAGATCGAGCAAGCGGTCCGAGATTATCAGACCGGGCGTCTGACGGCGACCTGAGTCAGGGGCTGTGGTGGTGTCAGCGCTGCCATCGCAGCCTCGGCCATGCCGCGTGCGGCAGCATCGAAATGATAGGACTCCACCAGCAGCTCGGCATGCCGTCCGAAAGCGGTGCAGCGCGCCGGATGCTGCAACAGGCGCAACGCACACGCTGTCCAGTCGTCAATATTCAGTTCTCTTACATAGCCATTCTTGCCGTCGATGATCAGCTCACCGGCCACGCCGGCCTGAGGCGTAACGATCACGGGCAGCCCTGCCGCGCAAGCTTCATTGGCCACCACACCCCAGACATCGGCGCGGGTCGGAAACAAGAAAATGCGCGCAGACTGGTACAAGCTGGGCAAATCCTCTTGTCGTGCGAAGCCATGGAAGTGCGTATCGACGAATGAGGCAATTTCGCTTGCCTGGGCTTTAAGCGATACCTCAAGGCTGCCGGAACCTACGAACATCAAGCGAGTTTTTCGGTTCATGATTCGGGCGCAGCGTTCGGCCACCTGCAGCGCAAATTCGGGCGCCTTGCCGGGCTCCAGCCGGCCGCACACAATGAAATCCCATGCTTTGGGTATCGTTTGCAATCGAGCCTGAAAGCGACCATTGTCCACGCACAGACATGATATGTGGCAGCGTCGCTCATCCACGCCATAGCTGCGATACAGCGCCAGACCGCCTCTGCTGGCCGCGATCATCGCGGGCGCCCTGCGATAAACAAAGCGCCGCACGCGCCGGTGCAACTGACTCAGGTGTTTTTCCGAATCTAGTGTGCCGTCAGTCATTGGCACATAGGCGCGACGGTGCAGCATCGTCCACAGCACAGCATACAAATGGGTAGGGTTGAAGCCATTGCCGATCACGACCTGCGGACTATAGCTTGTGAGGGCGAGCAGCACATCGGGGTTATTGTGAATATAGCGGCCGTCTACCGTGCGTATGCGCTCGTGCAGGAACACATGATCGAATTCCATGCGCGGCAGGTTCCACTGCCGGTTGGGCTCGCGTCGACAGCAGAAAATCACCCGCAGATCAATGCCGGGCAGCGCGGCGAGCCGGTTGAATACCGGAATACGGTAAGGAGGGGGCTCGTTAACGACCAGGGCGAGTCGGGGCATAGGGAAGGGCGGCATCAGAAAGGGCGGACGGACCCGAGGGGGCAGCTCGGCTAGCCAGCGCCTCGTGATAGATGCGGATCATCTGCACGTAATTGGTCTCTGGCGTGTAGCGTTCCAAATAAACCTCGCGCGCAGCGCGTCCCATCGCCAGCATGGCCTCGGGATGCGTCTCGGCATACTCGATCGCCTGTGCCAGCGCGCGCGCATCACCGGGCGGCACCAGCAAACCGGTATTGCCTTGCACGACGATTTCTTTCAGGCCGCCGTGTCGGCTGGCGATGACAGGCGTGCCACAGGCAAATGCCTCAATCGCGACCAAGCCAAAACTTTCGACGCCGGTGCTGGGCATGACGAGATAGGCCGCTTTGCGCAGCCGCGCCTGTAGCGTGGCAGATTGAAAAAAGCCCTGGTAACGCAGTCCCGGCGTGTTCTCGACCAGCCTTTGCAGCGGCCCTTTGCCGTATACATCGATCTCCACCGAGCGCAACTGCCTGACGGCTTCAGCGAGCGTATGAAGCCCCTTCTCTGCGGACAGTCTGCCAATGAACAAGCCACCACTGCGCTGCTGCCAGTCTGGCCGCTGATCGACTTCCACAAAGTTAGGCTTGATGCGTAGCTTATCGAACGGCAGACCGCCTGCGACGAACTTGTCCCGGCATAGCTGGTTCAGCACGATATAGCGAGCGACTTCCGTACGCCAAGTGCCGCGTAGCCGGTGCATCAGAATCATGGCGGCAGTGATCGATGATTGAGACAAGGAATCTCGGTAACAACGATGAATGACAGCGCGCCACGGGAAATGCCCGATGCAAGCTTCGCACGAGTCTCCGTTTCGAAGCAACATCGCTTGGGGACACAACAGCCTGAAGTTATGCAGGGTCTGGACAACCGGTATGTTGAGTTGATGGGCCACCGCATACAGTGACGGTGAAATGATCGGAAAGGTATTGTGGGCGTGGATGAGGTCGGGTCCGAATGCTTTGTGTATGTGCCGGATATCTGCTTCGGTTTGCCGCGACCACAGCACGCCAATGACCGCGTCTTGCTTCTTCATTGATGCAAGCTCGCGGTTGTCGCGCGTGTAGAGTAGTACCCGATGCCCATGCCGGCGCAGCAGCGCCACTTCTGCATCGACCACCGTATCTTCGCCGCCGCGGTAGTGATAACGATTGTGCACGACGAGAATTTTCATGTGCCGATCTTAGGCGAGCGGCTGCGCTCAGTATCGACCTGGCTCAAGCAAGTCAGCTATCATCATCCACATGACCGATACGACCGTCATCTGTCTAACTATCATCAATCGGAGATGAAGCATGAATCCATTCGCGCTCGACGAAAAACGCGTACTGCTGACGCAGGCGAACGACTTCATGGGCCCGGCTCTGCGGCAGGTATTCAGCGAGTTGGGTGCCGAGGTGATTTCCGATAACGATGCGCTGGACCACCCCGCACGACCCGACGAGCTGATCAAAGAGGTAGGGCGGGTGGATGTACTGCTAGCCAATCTGGGCATTCCCGCGCCCTCCACGCCGGCCGCCGATGTCACCGAAGATGAATGGCGTTCCGCATTCGCTCATATGGTCGACCCCTTGCAGCGCCTAGTGAAAGCCGTGCTGCCGCAGATGAGCGCGCGCGGCTCGGGGAAAATCATTCTGATCGGCAGCGCGTCGGCGTTGCGCGGCATTCGCCGTGCCTCTACCTACAGCGCCGCGCGTGGTGCGCAGCTAGCGTACATCCAGTCCGTGGGCGTAGAGCTCGCGGCCAAGAACGTGCAGGTCAATGCGATTGCGCAAAACTACGTGGATAACCCGACGTATTTTCCGGCTCAGGTTCAGGCCAACCCGGTATTTCAGGAAAAGCTCAAGCGCGAAGTGCCGCTGGGTCGATTGGTTTCGTCGCGAGAAGATGCCTTGTTCGCCGCGTATCTGGCGAGTTCTGCCGCCGATTGTTTTGTAGGACAAGTGTTTCCCGTGTGCGGTGGCTGGGTGCCGCGCTAAGGGTATCTGGGCAAGATAAAACGCGCATAATTTGTATTATGTAAAATGACTTAGATCGTCGTTCCAGCGAAGGCCGGGATCAATGGCCGGTGGAAAACCCCGGCCCCCGTGTCACTGCCCAAGTGATCATGGATTCCGGCCTGCGCCGGACCGACCAATGTTGGGCCGGCATCGGCATGGCGCGCTTCAGCCGCTAACACCCCATCATTTGATCGCTAGCGCCTTGCTCGCGCCGCCCGCCCGTTTGGGCAGTGACAACGAGAGCACGCCATTTTCATACCGGGCTTCCGCACCCTTATCGTCGATATCCTGCGGCAGGCTGAAACTACGGTATTGCTCGCCTGCGTAGCGCTCCCGGCGGACGAGTTTGCCTTCCTGCTTTTCTTCTTTTTCTTCCGCCGTCTGGGCGCGGATCGTCACTTGATTGCCCTCGATCGACACCTGAATATCTTCTTTTTTGACACCTGGAATATCGGCCTTGATGTCATATGCCTGATCGGATTCCTGCACATCCAGCCGGATACTGGGCTCAGCCTCGAAGCCTCGCAAGGAGGGCATCAGCGAGAATTCGCGCATCGCCTCCTCGAAATTACGAAAAGGATCCATGCGCAGCGGATCAAAACGGGCCAGATCGCTGAACGGTGAGAGGCGGGTCAGTTGGCGTGCCATGACAATCTCCTTTAAAAGTAGTCCATAAAATCAGCGCAAATCATTTTCTGAGCCGTCCTTCAGTCGTGATCTGCTCCGTCATCAGACACGCCAGCATCGACAACTCTCCCGCGAGCACGTTGAGCAAATCGTCCGAGGTGACCATGCCGAATAAACCCCCTGCCCGATTGACTACCGGCAGCCGGCGCACTCGTTTGCCGCGCATGATGCCCAGCGCCTCGGCCAGACTGGCATCCTCTTGCACGGTGGTCAGCGGTGTTGACATGAGGTCTGACGCAGTGAACAGCCGGGCTTCGATGTCCAGCGCAATCGTCTCGACCAGAATGTCCCGGTCGGTGATGATGCCTATCGGTACGCGCTGCTCTTGCTGTTGCACGCCAATCACCACGACGTCGCCCACATGATGTCGGCGCATGAGTGCAGCAACTTCCGCAATGGGCGCGTCGGGTTCGCAGCAGATCACATTTCTGTTGCAGTAGTCCCTGATGAACATTGAGCTCCTTTCGGCAAGGCCTGCCGGATTGACAGCCGGCAGGTAATGGGAACACCATAGCTGTACACACGAATTTTCCCGATCAGAAGGTGACACCATGTCCGAGCAACGCCCCTCCTCTACCGATACCACCAATCTTGAGCGAATCTCCGTTCTAGTCTCTGATCTGGAACAAGAACTGTCCACAGCCCCACCTGATTCACCGAGAGTCATGGCATTGAAGGAAGAGTTGCTGCTGCTCCGCCGAACCTTGTCTGCCTCTGATGGTGAAGTGGAGCAGTTGCGGCGGCGACTGCATGGCACTCATGGCAAGCTGGATGATCTGGTCGCCAGTGTCGAGGGTGAGGTACTGAGAGATACGCCCTATCTGGCCGAGCTGGGCCGCATCCTCGGGCTGGTCTAAGTCGCTGTCAATGCGTGCTTTCTTGCTTCCTCAATAAAAACCTCATCGACTGAGCAACTTCTTCAGCGCGCGCCTGTCCTACCGCAGCCGTGCGCAATCCTGTAATTCCCAAATCAGCGCTGACACTGCCCGGCCGCAGACAGCAGCACTTCAAGAAGCGTTCTCATGCCTCATTTTCCTTCGCTTGCGCGCTCGCTCAAGAACGCGCATCTCCGTACGGCCTTGTTCGCATTGCTTCTGCTATGTGCAGTCATCATTTCCATCGAACGCGCGCCGAAGCTAATCAAGCATTCCCCGGTGGTCTACAGCCAAGATGTTTCTCTGATCACTTCTTTGCCAACGCAGCGCGACCGGCTTGAATACCTGCTTCTGGCGCAGCCGCTGTCAGATTCTCCGCGCTATGTGATCAAGTACAAAGATCAGACCAAGCTTTTCTCAGTCAAAGTTCCCAGCACTACCCATGTCAATCTCGAGCGCGAAGTGTTGCTCAGGGCCGGCATACCGTATGCGATCGCACAGCCCGAATGGCTGGCCACGCATGATGAGGTACTGCGCGATCAAGAGCCGTCGCAAAGCTTCTGGGGAAGCGCCACCGGTTTCATGGCTCACAATGCAATGGGCCTGTTGCTGCTTGTGATGATGGCTGCCGCGCTTAAGAAAAGCATGCCCGGTCTGGCGAGCGGCATCTCGCTAACCCGGCCAGAGAAGCTCAAAGGCAGCATGGATGATCTGATAGGCATGGAAGACATCAAGCGGGAGGTCGCGCATCTGGCATCGATGATCCGTCATCGCGAACTATACAAGTTGCACAATATTGACAAGCCCTTTCATGTGATGCTGACTGGACCGGCAGGTACCGGCAAGACCAAGCTCGCGGGCTATCTGGCCAAACAGCTTGATATTCCACTGATACAGGTATCGGGTTCCGGGCTGGAATCCGGCTTGGTCGGCGGCGGCTCGAAAGCACTGAACGCAATCTACAAAAAAGCTTGCGCGCAAGGTCGCTGTCTGATCTTCATTGATGAGGCACAGAGCCTGTTCATGCCGCGTGGTCGCGGCGAGCGCAAGTGGGATGACGATACGTCGAACACGCTCCTTGGTCTACTGGATGGGATCAAGAGTGATGAGGGCAATGGAGTGATCTGGGTGGTGGCATCTAACTTTGATGATGCCAACAGCGAGATGGACGAAGCGATGCTGCGCCGCTTTTCGGTAAAGATCAACTTCCGTCTGCCAAACAAAGCCGAGCGGCGAGCGCTACTCAGCGTTTTCTTGCGTCGCAAGGACAAGGCGGTGGTCGCCTGGGAGCAGCTGAATCTCGATTACGTCGCCGAGATCACATCGAATCTCTCCCCTGCCCTGCTGGAAAGCGTGGTCGATGGGGCCAGCATGATCGCGATTGAAGAAGGCTGCCAGATCGATACCGACCTGTTGTTCCGGGCGTTCGAACGGAGTGCCATCGGCCTGACCGACCGCGCCGCCAGCGCCGAAAAAGACAAGCAGCGCGAGCGTGTGGCGCTACACGAGCTGGGACATTTTTTCATGCAGATTGATCCGCTACTTAGGCAGGGAATGCCGTTGGACGAGGTGAAAACCAAATCAACACTGTTAAAGATCAGCACGGAATCCGTATCGAAGCTGGGCGCATTGGGCTATGTACTGTCAGCCATGCCGGATGCGGGCTTGCAGACGCTGGAAGAGCTGGAGCAGGATGTAATACAGCTGTATGGCGGTGTCGCGGCGGAGGAATTGTTCTATGGCGAACGTGGGATTTCTATCGGCAGCCAGAACGATATCCAGAAAGTAACCGCCCGCCTTGAGTTGATGGTCAACCAGCTATCGATGTATTCCCGCTCGAAGCTGGACTACCGCCAGCTCAGGCACGATGGCGCGCCCGCCACCTCGGTGCGTGAGTTGGAACAGAAAGCAGATGAACTGTATGAGCATACACTCAAGGCAATGGCCAGCTACCAAGGCTGGATGATTCAGCTGAAGGATACGCTGATGGAGCGTTACGTGCTATCGAAAGACGAGGTATTTGATCTGCTAGCCTGCTTTCAGGCGGATCAGTTCCTTCACCCGCAACTTGCGGAGGCTCGAGTCGCTACATAAACCAAAAGCAGTTGGTGCGCATAAAAAAAGTGGCCGGCCACATTCATCCGGCCACTTGCCGTCTTCAGGAATCAAAATACTTAATTGCATCATCAAAAAATGATGGCCATTCTCTCACCAGATGTTCCCGCAGTGTATTCGCGAATGCAGTCTGCAGCACCGATGGAGCGGCGTGCGCAGTATCCGCAGTGCTACTCTGCATGCCATTTGATGAGAGTTGCTTTACAGGCTTAAGCGCGTACGGATAAATTTGCCGTGTAATGAGCAAATCGAATGCGAGATTTCTGCGGGCGGTAAGTATTTGTTCTTTGCTCAGTTCCGGGTTTTTGGTTGCTTCCTGAACAAGTATCGTATCGAGCTGCTTCCAAAACTCCAGCAATGCTGGCGGCAAATGGGATTGGTTGAATTTTCGACCAGCACCGAAAATCACATCGACACAAGCTTTAGCCTGAGTCATCACTGACTGATTCATCTGCTCCTTTAACGCGTTGCTACTGTCCACCTCGCCCGCCGTCAATTGAGCAAAATCGATCGCAGCGAGTTCAGGGTGGCTATCGAGGATAATTTTCAGCATGGCGACCATGGTTTTTCCTGCGCTACTCTGACTCATATGGTTTGCGAGTGCTGAGTTCAGCAAAGAATTCAGCATCACTTTGCCGTCACGCGTCGACGGTGGCGCCAACGGGCGAAGTACATCAGGAAGTGCCGTGGCATCGATTTTTCCATCTGTTCTTCCCAATGAATTAATCTTTGCTACAGTCAGTTTTCCGTATTGTCCATCCTTGGAATGAGATGATGATTTCAGTAACTGGTTGATCCACAGGTCAGCCAGCGCATCCATTTGTTCTGATGGTGGCTGCTTCAGGCTGACCGTATTCGGAGGCGCGCTCAGACGCTGAGATGGCAGCTTTTGCACAGAAGTCATTTGAGGTGACGCATCTGCATTAGTTGTCGCCGAAGTAACGGTCTGCGTGATAGTCGTATTGCGGGAAGCGGTCGGCGATTCAATTTGATGTCGGCGCGTTGACTTCACCTCATGTTCGCTGCGTGGTGATCGGGGAGATTTCATGAGATGTGGCGAGTCACCGGATTCGACAGATGATCCCATTGATCTTATCCGCAGAGCGGGCAGACTTGCGGGCGATTTAAACTGCGTAACCGGGCTACCATCTGGCATTGGTACTGGAGTCGGCGTGGTATCGGCCAATGTCACTTTCTTTTTCTCGGGTGAGCGCATGACAGGCATTGACTGATGCTTTTTCGCAGAAGATGAGGATTTTCCTCCCGAATCGGATGATGAACTGAGTAAATTTTTTTCTGAAATTTGATGGCTTGGCTGATAATTTAAAGGAATATCATTGCTTGATAACATGACTGAATCTCTCTTTATCAAAGTGCTTTTTCTTCAGAATCAATAGAAATTTGATCGCCGGAAGTTAGGCCAGATGCCTGGCCGAGAATATTGGCTGTCGTTGTTACTGACAAAGGCATTACGCTTGATCTAGTGGTTGTGGTGGTGGTTGTGGTGGTCGTTGTGGTCGTAGTCGGTGAGCTAGTTGCAGTTGTTGTCGTCACTACGGGAGCTTCCTCCTCGTAGTTAAAGGTTTCTATCACGGCTTGATGGATGACAGTTTGATCACCGAAGTTCGATATATCCTTCGCTGATTCACTAACCCACTGCTGTGCAAGGCCTGCATCAAATGTAACTGTTCTTCGATTGATACGATCATCGGTATCGGTACCTACTTTTTCATGAAGACTTTGAGTAATGGCTAGTTCTATCGCACTTTCTCTTTGTCGTGGCGTTGTCAACATTGGCAGCGTATTTCTTGGGCTGCTTGGAAAAATTTCTGGCTTAGGTCCTGGCGCTCCAATTCTTGTTGAAGATTGAGCAGAGTGACCATCACTTGGCGGTGAGTGCGGCAATACACTACTGCTGTCCTGGGTGGTAAATTTTATCTGCAATCTTGGCACCTTTGCGCCACTGCTTTGGATACTAGGATCATTTGATTTTTCTTTTTCTACCTCTTTGTTTTGCTGTGAGATTCCCTCTCTGTGTACATCATCTCTGCCAGAGGTATTGGCTTTCCCTTGGTCAGATATGTCAGGATAATCATTCGATGAAGAGTGGTAGCCTGATGAAAAATTGAGATCTGGTTTAGCCATGATTTTCCCGCAGTAAGTTGAATCGATGTGTGATAGGACTGCGGCTATGTAACCTCTCCGACCTGATGGTTCTAATCAATATTTACAGAATATCACTACGTGAAATCTCTGCTTCCGATGGTTAGCGTACCTAGTAGTGAAGACAAATCGAGTAGCCGTTTAGCGATCAAATGATTCACATTGTTTTCTGTCTGCCATATTCCATAGACAGCAAGTAATGAAGCATTTAAAAGCTCATGCCGTTGTTGTTCGATCAGCGAAGGCCAGACAATGACATTCACATTGCCGGTTTCGTCTTCCAGCGTGACGAATATCGTTCCTTTGGCGGTGGCTGGTCGCTGGCGCACTGTGACAATGCCGCACGCACGTGCGAATTGTCCTTGCTGATAGGTTCTCAATATTTCTGCTGTCATGAACCGTTTATCGAGCAACTGTTTGCGCAAGAAGCTCAGCGGATGACGACCTAGCGTCAGCCCAAGTGTGCGATAGTCGCTCACTGTTTGATCGAGGTCTGAGGGTGGGGGTAAATGAATAATTTCAGGCTCTGGCAACGCACCTCTGAGCAAGCCTTTGCCGGGTGCTGCAGTCGCTGCCTGCCACAGTGCTTCACGTCGATGACCTGCGAGATTTTTTAGTGCGTCGGCAGCAGCCAGCGCTTGGATATCTGCAGTAGACAATGATGCGCGCAAGGCCAGATCGCGCAGATCGGAAAATGGCTGCACTGCCCTCGCCTCTTCAATACGCCATGCAGCTTCCTGCGGCAAGCCGCGCACGAGGTTCATGCCCAACCTGACCGCAGGTTGAGCATTTTCGGCGAGTTCAAGTGTCGCTTCCCAGTCGCTCCAGAGGACATCGACAGCGCGCACCTCTACCCCATGCCGACGCGCATCCTGCACCAGTTGAGAAGGTGAATAAAATCCCATCGGCTGGCTATTGAGCAACGCCGCCAGAAAAGCGGCCGGTTGATGGCATTTCAGCCAGGCGCTGGCATACGCGAGCAAGGCAAAGCTGGCGGCATGGCTTTCAGGGAAACCGTATTCGGCAAAACCCTGTATCTGCGCATAGATGGCTTCAGCAAATTCGCGTGTATAGCCACGCTCGCGCATACCGTGGATAAGTTTGTCATGAAATTTTTCTAGTCCGCCTTTACGCTTCCAGGCTGCCATCGCACGCCGTAACTGATCGGCTTCGCCTGCGGTGAAGCCAGCCGCGAGCATGGCGATCTGCATCACCTGTTCTTGAAAGATAGGAACGCCTAGCGTGCGCGACAAGGCGGATTCCATATCGGCGCTGGGATAAACAATCGGCTCCAGACCTTGCCGGCGTCTCAGATACGGATGGATCATTCCACCCTGTATGGGGCCGGGGCGGATGATTGCCACCTCGATGACCAGATCGTAGAAAGTACGCGGTCTCAAGCGTGGCAGCATGCTCATCTGCGCACGGCTCTCAATCTGAAATACGCCTATCGTGTCGGCACGGCTGATCATGTCGTATGTCGCCGTATCTTCAGCGGGTATGTCAGATAGGGTGAATACCTCGCCGCGCTGTTCGGAAATCATGTCCAGCGCGCGGCGCATGGCCGAGAGCATACCCAGCGCGAGTATGTCGACCTTCAGTAAGCCGAGTACATCCAGATCGTCTTTGTCCCACTGTATAACGCTGCGACCTTCCATCGCCGCTTTTTCGATGGGTACCAACCGCGACAACTTGTCACGCGCGATCACAAATCCACCCGGATGCTGGGATAAATGCCGGGGAAAGCCGATCAGTGTTGTCGTCAGTTCCTGCCACTGCTTTGACAAGGGCGATTCGGGGTCTAGTCCCGCTTCGCTGAAGCGCTCTCCCAATGCCTCGCGGCTGTCCCACCAGCGATGGGATTTCGCCAGCCGGTCAATGAGTCCGAGATCGATGCCCAGTGTCTTGCCCGTATCGCGCAGGGCGCTGCGTGGCCGATAAGTGATGACAACACCGGTCAGTGCCGCGCGATGCCGGCCATATTTTTCATAGATGTACTGAATGATTTCTTCGCGCCGCTGGTGTTCGAAATCGACATCAATGTCAGGGGGCTCGTTACGTTCTTTGGAGATGAAGCGCTCGAACAGCAGATTGCTACGTGCCGGGTCGACTTCGGTAATGCCCAGGCAATAGCAGACTGCAGAATTCGCTGCTGACCCCCTGCCCTGGCACAGGATGTGCCGGTTTCGGGCAAAAGAAACAATGTCATACACTGTGAGGAAGTAAGGCTCATAGGCCATCTCTGCGATCAGTGTCAGCTCATGCTCGATCTGCTGCTGCACCGGCGCCGGTATGCCTTTCGGAAAGCGACGGTGCGCACCCACCCAGGTTTGCTCTCGCAGATAACTGGAGGGCGTATAACCTTCGGGCACCAGTTCATCCGGATACTCATAGCGCAGGCTATCCAGCGAGAAGTTGCACAGCCTGGCGATCGCCATGGTCTCGGCGAGTGCCTCCTCCGGATACAAGTTTGCCAATCGCAAGCGCGAACGCAGATGCTGCTCGGCATTCGGGAACAAGCGCTTTCCGCATTCAGCCAGCGGCTTGCCGGCACGGATCGCTATCAATACATCTTGCAAGCGCTTGCGTGAGCGCAGATGCATGCACACATCCCCAGTGGCGGCGATACGCAAGCCGTTCAGCGCAGCCGCCTGAAACACGCTTGCCTTGTGCTGCTCATCCTGCCCGCGATGCAGCAGGGTCAGTGCGATGCGCGCGCGCTCGCCAAACGCTGCTGTCATCCATGCGGCCTGTCGGTGCAATGTCGGCATATCGACACCGTAATCCGGCGCCAGCAGCAGCAGACAATCCGGTAGCCCGCGCAGATGCGCATGCCCTATAGCAGGGTCAGAGAAATCTTCTTGCGTCAGCCGATAGTGGCCTTTCTCTGCGCGCCCCCTGCCCAGCGTGATCAGCTCGCACAGATTGCCGTAGCCATTACGGTTCATCGCAAGCGCAATGAGTCGCAGATCGCCCGCGTCATGATGAACTCGGAACTGACTGCCAATGATCAGCGCCATCCCTTGCCGCTTTGCCTCGGTATGCGCGCGCACTATGCCTGCCACCGAGCATTCATCGGTGATTGCGATCGCACCATAATCCAGCGCAGCAGCGCGCGCGACCAGTTCTTCCGGATGTGAGGCGCCGCACAAAAAGCTGAAGTTCGAGACGCACTGAAGCTCGGCGTAAGCAGGTAGACCGCGGTTGGCAAACATGATCGCTGCTTAGGCAAACAGTCCGTGCAGATACCAGCGCGCGCTGCCCGCATCACGCTCGCGATAGATCCAGTAGCAAGCGCCCTCCCCGCCTTGTGCCACGAAGTAATCGCGCATCACCAGCGGCTCATCCCACCAGCCAGTTTCGATCCGCTCCGGGCCCAGCAGGAGCCTGAGCGGCGAGCCATAAAAGGGATGGTCGCCCTGCATGCGCAGCGTCAGCGGTTCTTCAAGCAGCCAGAAAGGACGTTCGGCAAAGCTATCGTCTGCGACCTCGCGCGGTCTAGACTTTGCATTGATCGCACGCTGCCACTGATTGGCAACTTCAGGCCGGTGATCTTCATGCAAGCAAGGTAGCTGCACCGCATCGGGCCCCAGCCGGGCAACCAGCAGTTCGAGAAGACGTTTGTAGTCTTCGGGCGTGCCGCCCGGTTCGGGGAACAGCTGCTCACTGGGTGCTACACGGTCGGCCAGCTGCGTCGCCGTCAGCGACAATCCAATTGCTGGGCAAGGCAGCGTCAATCGCTCGAGGCGTTCTTTGAATAGCCGCAGCAGATGTGGCGCTTCCCATGCGGGTTCGGCCAGCGTGATGTGGATAGCACTGGGCTCGCGTTGGGTGCGACCGGGGCGCTCTCTTTCATGCGCAATCGAGAGGTGGCATGCCGCCACGGCCTGCTGTCGCGCCGCCAGCCATCCGGTCAGCTGCAGTAGCAATCGCTGCGTCGCCGATAACAGCTGCGCAGCTTGTTCGATACGATAGGGCAGCTCCAGCGATGCGCTGAAGGTCTTGGGCGCGACGATCCAATCGAACAGTTCGGGGGCTTCGCCGTAAGCACGGTCGAGACTTTCGATCAGCACTGCATCGGTGCGCCGTCGCAGGCCGGCGCGTGGCAGGCGACGCACATCTGCCAGTGTGCGGCAACCCAGTTCTTCGAGCCATGAGGCATACACCCGCGCTGCGGGCAGTACTCGGAAAGATATCCTGTCCAGCAGTCGCTTCATGCTGTGCAGTTGCACGACGCGACGCCGATGGCCGCGCTGGTGCGCAAACAGCCAGGCTGCCTGCGCCGTCGGCGCCATGCCCAGCCTGACGGAAAATCCTAGCGCATGAATGCTGTCGCGCACGCGACGGCACAGTGGCAAGCGCCCGCCGAACGCAGACAGGCTCGCGCTGACGTCCATCAGCAGTGTCGCTTCCTCTACCAGTGCGAGTTCCGGTGTGTATTGCAGCAAGGCCAGCGCGACAGCATCGAGTGCTTCCTGCTCGCGATCCGGTACGCGTGGCATCAAAAGAACTTCTGGAGCGATCGTCATCGCGCTAGCTTGGCGCATGCCAATGCGTAATCCCTGTGCGCTAGCCAGCGGCGTGAGCGCCATCACCTGCGATGCCTCGGTGACAGCGATAGCCAATGGCTCACACCAGCGCGGGCGCAGTGCCTGCAGCGGCAGCTGGGGTAGCCAGACGGCGATCCATGAACGCATTGAGCGCATGACCAGACTCTTGACGAGAAGAAAGACGCGGCCACTGCAGCAACAGTGGCGCAGCACACGAAGGACCGCGACGCTTGAGCACATCGATGCGCAAGCCTTCCGGATGAGGCCGCAGCGCAAGCCGCAGTGGCGCTGGCGATGGCGCATCGGCCATCGCCAGCGGTCGTAGTACCCAGCACAACATATCCGATGCCTGTGCAGCCATGTGCAAGCGGCGCAGTGCTTCAGTGCGCACGGCACCCTGCCATAGCAACAATGCCCCGCAGCTGCCGTTGCGTAGAACCTGCTCTGCGCTCCACAGCACATCTGACAAGCGTGAAGCGCGTATCCACAGCATGCGTTCAGGTGGCAATCCTCGCGCACGCAAACCGGATAGTTGAGGCAGGTGTGGTGGCTGAAGCAAGGCAATACGCTGCCCGGCCAAACGTTGCAGCGCCGGCAGCAACAAGCGCATTTCACCAATGCCGTTCTGCTGCAACAGCAATTCAATCAGCCCGCGACGCGACCAGCCGCCGCCAGGTAGCAATTCATCCAGCGGCGGATAGCCGCTGGGAGTCACGCCTGCGCAGCCCGATGCCATCGCACCGCCCCGCCAGACGAGGCCGGCCAGGCTGGAAGGCAGAGATGACGAGGCTGCCGGCACCGTAAGTACGGAGTCGGACATGGTATCGTGTTGCTTTTATGGAATTTGTTCGGTTAACGAAATTACTGTACAAATATACAGTAATTTTTGAGATGTGAGAATTGCTGCCTAGGAAGCATTGATTGGATAGCGCTTTCAGCTAGGTTAGTTGCGACAAGCCCTCGATTTTGTACGGTCCCGCGTCGAACCGTTAGCTGACTCGCCATGAAACGTGGATTTATTCAACGTCCCCTATGCATGAAACTGCAAAGTATCTGCCCCCATCCCCGGTAAAGGCGGCGCAGCCTGACTATCAGCACTAGCGACATAGCTTTTCCATGAGCGGGAAATATTTGCAAAGTCTGCGAGTCCTTGTTGCAAGCTCCCCAGCAGTAATCCATCAAGACAGATTTCTGTACTGATGATGAGCTCTCCCTTCGGTCCGGCGAGGCCGATTTTTACGCCACCGGTATCTCGCCACAGCAGGTTGTAGCAAAGCAGGGTCTCGTAGATAGGCAGCTGTAATCTGTCGCTGGCACTTCCCAGCTCGGCAGACAGCACCATGCGGCCGGGATCCTCGGCAGACTCGATGATCACGACGGTTTCATCTGAAAACTGTATTGCCCAGCTAGGCTCTTCCGTCTGAACCACGGCATCAATATCTGGCGTATTGGGACCTAGCTCTTGCATCAACTGCTGGATTTTTTCTGTACTTGTCATCTGATGTCTCGGTGAAATCGTGCTTGCTCATGAGCCTCGCAAGTCACTGGTTTTTATCTGCGGTAAAAGATCAGTCGTGGCTACCGTTTGTGCTATTTATCATGGGTTTGACTGCAGCATAAAAACCTGCCATTCGATTGACATGCGCAGTCAGCATAGTCATTTTGCTCTCGTCACCGTACACGATTCGGATAGCATTGCCGCCATTGATCTGCGGTTTTTTTACAGAAGACTCGCCACTGACTTGTGGCAACGAAGAGGAATTTCCTACTGAACTAAGATTCATGACTTCTCCTGTCGATTTACGAGAGTTATCACTTCAGGCACCCAGATGCAGCATATCCATGGGACCAGGGATATGGCCCGCAGGCTGCTCGCTCTCTCCCATGACGTAAACGCTCCAGATTTGCGCAATACTGGCGAAATTCGACAATACCGTCTGAAGCTCATTCAGGTTGAGCTCTGAGGTATGTAGTTCATACAGCAATATCAACTCTCCGCCGGGTCCGGCCAGCGCCATTTTTACGCCGCCGGTATCTTTCCATAAAAGGTTGTAGCAGAGCAAAGTTTCATAAACAGAGAGCTGCATTTTTTCAGAGGGCATGCCCAGCATCGCAGATAGAACCACGCGATCGGGCCGATCCGCCCACTCGAGCATCACAATAGATTGATCTTCGAATTGAATGGCCCAGTTTTTTTCTTCGCTTTGAATGACGGCTTCGATATCGGGCATATTGGGTCCGATTTCTTCCATCATGATCTGCATTCTCTCCAAACTACTAGCCATGCCCGCTCCTTTCGATCAACTGACCTTTTCTGGTTCTGCGAGCTATGTAAATCTAAGCAACAAACAGTTCCTTTTTTTATTGAAACGCAAAAAAAATCACCGTTTCATGAGCATTTTTCTTGAAAAATTCTCACTCGCATCGAGCGACATTGACTATGGTTTTCTTATTGCATATTGATGTATGGAAAATTTCTTGAGTGCAAACATTGCACCATTACACCATGGCACCAGTGAAGCTTTCTGCTGGAAGTTTGTCATGCGATGCGAACCCCAGCGACTATTGCATTGTCCACCTCTTATGAATCGCTCAATGATAGAGGGGGAGGCATGGATGAAAATAATGATCAGGTGAATGAAAATCAGCAGGAACATTTCCTGCGTAGCCTGGAAGCCTTTACCCGCGATCACAAAGCATCGCACTGGGCCGGGACCCTATCATCTTTTCTGTCGGAGATACTTCCCGCAGATCCCAAGGGGGTAGTTCGCAGTTCTCATCAATACATCTGGGACATGATCCGCTGGACCCGGTGCGAAAATGCAGAGGGACAATTGCGTACTCGCCTCTTCTCTGAAGAACTTTTCGGGATGGATGAGGCGATAGAGCGAGTGGTTGATTATTTCAAGGCTGCCGCCGCCGGATCGGAGGTCGGCCGTCGGCTGCTGCTGTTACTGGGGCCGCCTTCAGGTGGCAAGTCAACCCTGGTCATTCTGCTCAAGCGGGGACTGGAAGAATACAGCTATACCGATGCGGGCGCACTGTATGGCATACAAGGTTGTCCCGTGCATGAATCACCGCTTCATCTGATACCGCATAGCTTGCGCCCCAACTTTCGTGAGACCTATGGGGTAGATATCCATGGCGAGGCTTGCCCCCACTGCCGTCTGCGTCTGGAGCACCAGTTTAAAGGCGATTTTTTGCAAATGCCGGTCGAGCGCGTCTTCATCTCTGAAGCGGGTCGCAGTGGTATTGGTACCTATGCGCCGCATGACCCAACCACAGCCGATCTCGCCGATCTGGTGGGCTCGGTCGATCTGTCCAAGGTGGCCGAGTTTGGTGATGAGGGCGACCCGCGAGCCTGGTCTTGGTCAGGCGCGGTCTACGCCGCCAGCCGAGGCATACTGGAGATGATAGAAATACTGAAGGTAAAGCGAGAATTCCTGTACCTATTACTGACGCTGACCCAGGAAAAAAATGTCAAAGTCTCCCGCTTCCCGCTGATTTATTTGGACGAGACCATTCTGGCGCATACCAATCTAGCTGAATTCCGCAAATTTCTGCAAGAGAGTGAAAATGAGGCGCTGCTCGACCGGATGGTAATCATCCAGGTTCCTTACACGCTTAACTTTCGGGATGAAGCAAGGATTTATAAAAAGCTGATCTCCTCGGCAGCGCCTGCATTCCGTGAAGTACATCTGGATCCGCATGTGCTGCATGCGGCTGCAGTATTTGCAATCCTCACGCGACTCAGTGAAGCGGAAGAAAAGGACCAGGAACTAGCCAAAAGAGTCCGTATTTTTGCCAGCGAAGATATCGAAGGTATCAGCCGATCTGATGCGGAACGTGTGCGGCAGAAAATGCCTGAGGAAGGACTGGGCGGTGTATCACCCCGCTTCGTGATCAATGCCTTGTCCAACGCGATCATCCAGTCAGATTCACACAGCCTGACCACTATGGATATTCTTCTCTCTCTGAAAGATGGAATCGAGAATGATGCGCGTATCGATCCAAAGAAAAAGCGACGATGGATTGATTACCTCGTACTTGCGCGTAAATATTTCTATAACCGGTGGGTCAAAGAAGACGTTCACAAGGCACTGTTTGTATCGTTTGAGCAGGAGGCTCAGGATTTGCTGGACAAGTACCTCGACGAAGTCGAGGCGACACTGGATAACCGTCAGATAAGTGACCCGATCACCAATGAAGAGCGGCGGCCGGACGAGCGTTTTCTGCGTACGGTAGAAGAAAAGATTCATATCTCTGATTCAGGAAAACAATCCTTCCGGCAGGAAGTAGTACGTAAGGCGATGGGTGCCTACAAGCGCGGCGAGAAATTCACGTTGGACAGCCATGCGCAGCTGCACGATGCTGTCCAGCAGTATCTTTTCGAGCAGCGGCGTGATGTACTCCGACTGGTGAGTTCAAGCAGCCGTCCCGACGACGAAGTCCGCCAAAAAATCTCCGTCGTAGAGCAACGACTGGTGGATGAGTATCACTATGATAACCACAGTGCGCGTGAGGCACTGAACTATGTGACGACCCTATTGGCCCAGGAGTGAGCCAAGATCATACTGAGCAATATGACGATATGAGAGCCCATGATGAGCGTCCATAGCACGATTTCTTCAAGTTCACCTTGGTACGAATTATTCTCTCGCGGTTCTCGTGACTGGCTACGTCACAATGAAAAAATACGCGAGAGCGTTCAGAAAAATTTGCCAGATCTAGTTGCCGGACCCGATCTAATTACTGATTCGGAAAACAGGACCGTGCATGTGCCGGTACGCCTGCTGGAACATGCGCGTTTCCGACTAGCCGATACGAATGCCGGACATACGCCGTATGTCGGACAGGGTCAGGGACGACCCGGCGACATACTCAGACCAGCGCATACGGACAAGGAGAGCGATGGTTCTCAGGGCGATAACAGTGAGGGTGAAGTTCGTATGCTGCTCGAGTTAAAGGTGGACGATATCTGCGACTGGCTATGGGGTGAGCTGAATCTTCCAGACTTGCAATTGAAAACACGTCCGAACTTGCAGGAAGACGAATTCATTCGAGAAGGCTGGGATAGGCATGGCGCACGCGCTCGGTTGGATAGACGCCGCACGGTGAGAGAAGCCGTCAAGCGGCGTGCGGCACAGCAGAATCCTGTGCCGTTCTCCAATGAAGATTTGCGCTACCGGCAGCTAGTGCATAAAAAGCGTCCGGCAACTAATGCTGTTGTGCTGTTTGCGTTGGATGTATCAGCCAGCATGACGGATGCTGAGCGCAAACTTGCGAAGACTTTTTTCTTCTTTGTGCTGCAAGGCATACGCCGAAAATATGGCAAGGTAGAGATACGATTTCTGGCCCACACCACCCAAGCCTGGGAGTTCTCTGAACCAGATTTTTTTCAAGTTACTGGTACTGGCGGTACAGGCGCATCGACCGTATTCGCGCTAGCTACGCAAATGATCGAGACTGAGTATGACTCTTCTCACTATAATATTTATTTTTTCTATGCATCGGACGGAGATAATTTTACCGAAGACCGAAACGCTGCCATGAATGCACTCACCCGAGTGGCATCACTGGTAAATTTTATCGGGTATGTGGAGACCGTACCCGGAAGTTCGCGGGTCACGGAAACTGAGATGCACATGATATGTAATCAGCTTGAACAATCGGGTGCATCGTTAGGAAGTTGTGTACTGAATCAGCCAGAAGATGTATGGAAGGCTATAAGAAAATTTTTCGTTCATAAAATAGCTGAGACGGAGAATTTTTAATGGAAAATATCTGCGCTGAATTAACCTGCTATGCGGATAAGATGGAAAGTCTCGCTGAAAAGCTCGGGCTGGATTACTTCCCGATCAACTTCGAGGTCGTGCCGAATAATTTCATGAACGAGATTGCAGTATACGGTTTGCCGGTCAGGATGCCACATTGGTCATTCGGAATTCGCTACATACACCAGCTGATACGTCAGGGTATGGGACATTCGCGGATCTTCGAGGTAATGTTTCCCGGTGATCCTTGTCATGCCTACCTGGTACGAGACAATACGATCGCAGAAAATACGCTGGTCGTTGCGCACGTGATTGGTCATGCTGATTTTGCAAAAAATAATGTGTTGTTCTCCCGTTTCATGCGCATGGCAGGTGGCCATATTCTTGAACAGGCGGCAGAACGTGCACATAATATAAAACTTGCGCTGGAACAACATGGTCAGCAGCGTGTGGAAGCCATTCTGGATGCGGCGCTGGCGCTTGAGCCTCATATTGATACGAATCAGGCATTGCACCGGAGCGGATATGAAGCAACAATCCGACGAGCAGGGCCGAGCTCATTCATCCCACAAGATTCGTTCTCAAGGAAATTCGGTCGACTGCCTGGCGAGTGCGTCCCGATAGACAGCGCACCCGAGGATACCTCCCGGCCTCACTTCCCTCCTCAGCCGGAGTACGATTTGTTATGGTTCATCGCCCATCATGCACCTGAGCTTGAAGGGTGGGAACGCGATATCTTCCTTGCAGTCAGGGAGGAGTCATTTTATTTTTATCCAGTATTTGCCTGCCAGATCATGAATGAGGGTTGGGCTTCGTACTGGCATGCGCGGCTGCTGCGCGAAGCAGATTTTTTACCGGATGAGTTATATCTTTCGGCTGCCAAGGCGCACTCGGATGTCGTGCGGCCTTTCGCAGGAGACCATCAGATGGCATTGGCGGTCAATCCCTATCATCTGGGTTTCTCTATTTGGGAGGCACTGATTGAGAAACACGGCATTGACGCTGCGCGCAATATCTGTAGGGAAGAGGATGATTTCGGTTTTGTGCGAAATTATCTGACTGAAGACCTTGCAGAAAAACTCGGCTTATTCGTCTTTGAGGCTGATGCTGGAGGGGGAATTCGTATCCTGGCGAACGATATCCATGCGGTTCGGGAAACCATCCTGGCGCCACGTTTCAACTACGGAGCCCCAAGAATCGCAGTCAGTCGAATGCACATGGATGGACGTCTGGATTTGACGCATGAGTGTCAGAGTGATCGGCGGGGTCTGGATCTGAGTCGAGCAGAGCGCGTACTCGATTATATAGCCCGAATCTGGCGTCGCCCGGTGAGTCTTCAGACTGTCGGCAGTGACGGCAATCCCAGAATGATCAGCAGTCATCCTATATCCTGATTGATCGTATCGAACAGGGTCATTGACTTACTATAAACTTTAAACCTGTTCAGCGACTCTTCAACCGAAAATTTCAGTAGCTGAGCTGCAGATTGACGAATCCTCGGTATTGTCCGACCCCTGCCGTTCTTTGGTTCGGAGGTATCCTTCCGTACAAGACGATGCTGAATGTCTTTGCGCCAAAATTTACAGCATACACCGGAACACTCATATCGCTAGTCAACGGAATACTTCGTGCAGGATCAATGAAAAAGCTCATACGAAGAATATCGCCAACATTGTTTTTGAGCTGGTAGCCAAAGGCTTCGGAGCCCGCTTGCATTGATACGCGAACATGCAACCGGTTTCCCTGGAATGCAGGTGCGCAAGAAAAATCAATGACGGTTTCTATATCCTGCGGCTGAGAATCTAATGGAAAATAAGCAGAAAATACCAATCTGGGCGTGCTGATTGGGTAGCAGGACTCAGCCCATGACGCACTTGAGCTGCTGGCTAATAAAATTGCACAAATAAATTTACGTATCATTTGCTTTGGTCCTGACACGCAAACTCACCCAGATAGGGAATAATTTCATCGGATGGTAAGTATGGAATACTGACTTCGCAACGCCGATCGGCCCATATAATCTCGAGCACATTGTCGGCCGATAGACCTTCTACATAGGCAATCCCATCACGCCCGACCGCAAATGATGTTTCCACTCCGCGCAATCTGACCGAAGCCCCTGCAGGAATATCAGTCCCCTTGCTGTCAACTACGTGCAGGGTAGCCGCCCGGACTTTTTTTACTGCAAAGTTGATCACGACACCGCTTCGCCATCCCGGAGCGGGTTTTGCGATTAGCTGATCGATTCGCATATCGATGGGCAGATCAGACTGCTCGAGAGATACATGATTGAGAACATAAGGCCTCAGCCTGGGCAGTAATGCGTAACCATCACTATCAGTACGTGTGCTGAATTGATTATCTACATAAACCCTTGCATTCTGTACTCCCGGCAAATGCACTAGACCGTAGCTTCCAGCTATCCGTCGGGTTGGAAACCATCGTTCGCTCATCCTAACTAGCGCTCCTGAAACACCGATTCTTGCACTACTCTCGCCTCGAAAACTGGCAGCCTCTGCAGTCACTGCACCGTAGGCATTCTGTGCAAGAATCGCTGCTTGCTGTGCTGCATTCGCGGCAGCTTGAAGCCGCCAGCCGATACCTTCGCCATAAGGACTATTTTTCTGTGCCTGTAGTACCGTGGTATCAGAGGATCTTTGATGAGATATTTGAGAAAGACTGGCGCTGATGTCGCCACCGATGGGAATACTCCAGAATACGCTGATCGCATAGTTATTTTCAGTACTACGTGATTGCAATGCACTGATAATCACGCTTCCCAGTCTGGAAGCTGGTGTGCTGAAGCTAGCGCTGATGATTTCCAATGCCTCGCCAAGCACGCGCTGCTGCCGGGTATACGATAACCCCAGCGTACCCATTTCCTCGAACCGGTAGCTTGCGAATGCCGTATCCAATGCGCGCAGTCTGAACAAAGGATCGACACCAAGCTGACGATAACTCGAATCCGCTCGTTCGGAACGTAACGCAAACGACGCTTGCCTGCTTCGTCGTTCAAAGCTGGCGGCGAAGTTCGTGCCGCTGCCGTCCTGATCATGCGACATACCCACTGCCAGTGAGGCAACACCCACGCCGGGGAATGCTACCGCTCCGCTACCCAGTAACTCCCCAAGACCGCCGGCAGCCAGACTGGATCCGACTTCCAGAGTTAATGAGTTACTGATGCCCCGTCGATAAGCACCTGATACGAAAAGCTTTTCATAATGATCATCTGGTAACGCATAATTGCGTCTGAGTTTTCCGACTTCAAAAGAGTAGTCCGACAGGCCGGGCGCCAGTAATGCCGCGCTCGAGTAGAATCGCCCGCTGACAAGTTCCTCTCTACCTGCAATATCCCGAACTCTGAGCAGCACTTCCCCATCGCCAATGACAATCGGTGCCGTCGTAATCGAGAATGGCCCGGGTGGTAGTGCGGTGCTGTTTTGCAGCACGTTGTTTACATAAATTTCTGCAGTCGATGGCAGAGCGGCTTGCCCACTTAGTGTCGGTACGGGCATCGTCACCATACCGGGTCGCATACGAAAGTCTGTCGCCAGTTGAATGCCACCGAACCGTAATGGCCTACCAATCGACGTTGCTGGTCGAGTGATGGAATCTCCGAGTCGCAGCACGGTCATGTCTGATGGTGAGTCTTGGGTATAACTCGTTTCTAATCGCATGAATCGATGCGACTCATCATTGCCAACGCCAGCCACATTAAGTAACGCAATTCCTTTTCCCACGGCTATGCCAAATTCGGAGAAAATGCTTTCTGAATGAAACGAGGAACCTCTTGTCATTGAAAGGTCGTAGTTGACAAACAGACCTTCGGATGCCGAGAAATCTCCCGATTGATACTTGGGTTGAACCGCAAGCTGATTGGTATCAAATACGGATGCATCGAAAATGATATCAAGTGATTGGGTACGCTCGTCGAATGTCAACGATACGATTTTTAGTAGTGTGAGGGGCGCGTAGACGATTCCGTCTTCAATAAGCATTTCGCTTTGAACTGGCAAACGGATTTGAAATTTTGATAATAAGTTGGCAGGTATGAGCCAACTACCCTGATCATCTCGCATCATGATCACGGCTGCATCTGCCGATTGTCCATTGATTGACACGTTGATCAGATGAGGAGCAAGAGCGATGATCTTTCTCGGGATGGGCTTTGTATCAAAATCTGCAGAAACCGCCGGAGTTGCTGACAACACGAGAAAAATAAAACTTACACTAGACCAGCATGCCCATTCGATTAACCAGCTGAATTTGATTGAATTATGGGGGAATTGACTTCGCATGCAATTCCAGCTTTCCGGTCGAAGTTTCAGCTCGGATCAGGAGAACATCGGGTAAACGAATAGGGTTTTTGGTTTGTAGAGTTATCTTTTTTTTCTGACCAGCCAGTAAATAGATTTTTTTTTCCAGCGCTGCAAGTAATTCCTCTCTTTTATCTTCCGTGTGTATTGTTAAGTTGAGCAATTGCACATGGATGCGACCTGTATTAACCAGTTCGAGAGCAATTTGCTCAGTTGAGGTCATGCTTTGGGGGTCAATACGCACTTCGAGCGACTGATTCGCTTGGCCTGCTGGCCTCACGAAGACCGGCAGGCTGATGCGCAGCGCGAGCTGCAGACCCTGAAACCCCGGTTCTGGGGGTGGCGGTATCTCCTCGATGATCAGTCGATAAGCGCTTTCACTGGTCGAATCGATTTTTTTTATAAGTCCGATTCGAATGATCTGAGTAGCACCCGCTTTCAGATTGAATATTTGCGGTGTGACAATGAGATCGCGCGTTGCTTTAAGCTGATCTTCACCCTCCTGCTGAGTCCATTGCATAGGATGCACCTGAACTGTGACGTTGGCTTTTCCTGAATTTGTTACGTGTAATACTTCCGATGTGGCAGATGGTGAAAGTTGGATCCGAACAGGATTGATGCTGAAAGATCCTGCCCACACCTCCGGGGCCTGACCGAGTGCGAGCAGCGCAAAGGTGAGCAGTATTTTCCACCAATTCGCTGCGGCGCCATGTGCGATCGTATCCCAGCCAGCATCGCTGGAAAATACTGAACTGGCTGGGGGAAACATTATTAATAACTGACCGTTGCAGTCAGAGTATCTTTGTAATCACCAGCACTCACGTTCTGCTTCGCAGCGATGATGCCGCAGAGGTTATAGCTTTTGGCACTGGCGTCATTTGCGATTCCTGGCTTGAGTGCATCGCTTCCTGTGCCCCAGACAGTCAGAGAGCCCGCAGTGCATGGCGCACCAGCAGTATCGCCTGCTTTGTAGATCTGATAATCCAACGTACCAGAGCCATTCGTCATTTGGCGAATACCACTTGCGGCGACGAGACCGCTGAGTTCAACGCCGATGACCGGGGTATTTTTTACGCAAGTTAAGGTAATTGAAGTGCTCGCCGTGGTGTCATTGTTATTGAGTGGATCATATTTTCCAAAGGCAAGTGAATTGGCACTGATTTCACAATTTGATTCTACTGTCGCACTGACCTCAACGGTGGCTGTCTTAAACTTTGGGGCTACTTGCGCATGCGCGCCAAATGACAGTGTTGCTGCACAGATTGAAAAACCCAGCTTAATTACGATTTTTTTTACCATGATCTTTTCCTTTGTGATGTTGGAAGGGAGATCAATTGTAGAATTTTAGAAAAAAAGTTTGCTGTAAATTTAATATTCTTTTTTGGAATACGATTATTCATTCCATTTTTTAATAAGTGGAATGAAAAATAAGAATGATGTGTGTGCGTAAAAAATTAAAATATGTTCCAAAGGAAAAAATACTGATTTTTAGTCGGAATAAAACAACAAAAATATTTGTCAATCTACAACACGTACTTTCAATAATGTACTGTTGGCTTTGATCACTCAGCAAACAATCAATGCCCGTCTGCAATCATTACCACACAGAAATTGTTTGGAATTCGTGTCGATGCACTGAGTATCATGAGTACACATGATGTGCGCCAACCGATGTCACTGCGCACTATGGGGATGTGGACGATACGAGCTGTATCGTGGCCATCGCATGGCGCACGGAGCCGTCAAAAGACAGAAGCTAGGACAATTCCCGACAGAGATTTAGCGACAATTCTCCGTCAGGCAGGCTATGAAAATAATGTTCAGTTGAATGTTTTACCCGCGCTAGCGAGTTTGCTCAGCAACGGAGCAGGAATCCACGCCTCCGGATGCCGACCTTTCGCATAACGGTGGATGGACATCAGCACATTGGGTAGGCCCACGGTGTCTGCGTAGAACATCGGACCACCTCGGAACAAGGGAAATCCATAACCGGTCAGATAGACCATGTCGATATCAGAAGCGCGAAGAGCAATACCTTCATCGAGGATCAGTGCGCCTTCATTCACCAGCGCGTACACTAGTCGTTCTACGATTTCTTGATCGCTGATTTTTCTGCGCTCTATGCCTAGATCCTTCGAATGAGCGATGATCATCTGATTGACCTCATCAGACGGATAAGCCTTGCGATCCCCCGATTTGTAGTCATACCAACCCGCCGAGGTCTTTTGGCCAAATCGACCCTTCTCGCACAGCAGATCGGCAATCTTCGAATACGTGACATCGGGCTTCTCTACATATCGCCGTTTGCGGATGTACCAGCCGATGTCATTCCCGGCTAAATCGCTCATCCGAAATGGACCCATCGCAAAGCCGAATTTCTCAATAGCCTTGTCGACCTGCTCGGGCAGACAACCCTCTTCGAGAAGGAAGCCCGCCTGGCGAATATACTGCTCGACCATGCGGTTACCGATGAACCCATCGCAAACGCCAGAGACTACACCTGTCTTGCGTATGGTCTTCGCCAGCGCCATGGTAGTGGCTAGCACGTCCTTGGCGGTCTTCGCTCCACGGACGATCTCGAGCAGCTTCATCACGTTAGCCGGACTAAAGAAATGGGTGCCGATCACATCCTGAGGGCGCTTGGTAAATGCCGCAATCTTGTCGATATCGAGTGTTGAGGTATTCGACGCGAGTATCGCCCCGGGCTTCATGACGTGGTCAAGCTTATTGAATACCGCCTCCTTGACGCCCATGTCTTCAAATACCGCTTCAATCACAATATCTGCCTGGCCAATATCGTCATAGGACAGGGTGCCGCTGATTAGCCCCATGCGCTTGTCGAGTTGCTCCTGCGTCAGCTTGCCCTTTCGCATGCTGTTCTCGTAATTCTTGCGGATGGTGGCCAAACCTTTGTCGAGCGCTTCTTGCTTGGCCTCCAGTACCTTGACCGGTATGCCGGCGTTGGCAAAATTCATTGCAATACCGCCCCCCATCGTGCCCGCACCGATAACTGCGGCTGAGCGTATGGCGCGCAACAGCGTATCGGCGGGTACATCAGGAATCTTGGACGCCGCGCGCTCGCCAAAGAACGCATGCCGCAATGCCTTCGATTCGGTGGTCTGAACCAATTCGAGAAACAGATCACGCTCGACCTTCAGGCCGTCATCGAATTTCTTACTAACTGCGGCAGCGACCGCCTCCACGCATTTGAACGGTGCGGGGAAAGGGCCTGCCACCGCGCGTACAGTATTACGCGCAAATTGCAGATAGCCATCCGCATTGGGATACTGGATCTTGATGTCACGCACCTTGGGCAGCGGTCGCGCGTCGGCCACGCTACGGGCAAACGTCATCGCGCCTTCCAGCAGGTCACCGGTGATCATTTGATCGAACAACTTGGTACCCGCCAGTTTGTCGGACATCACAGGATTGCCGGAAATGATCATGTTCAGCGCCGGCTCCAGCCCAAGGATGCGCGGCAAGCGTTGCGTGCCGCCAGCGCCGGGAAGGATGCCCAGCTTTACCTCGGGCAGAGCGATTTGGGCGCCCGCGACCGCGACCCGGTAATGGCAACCCAACGCCAGCTCAAGCCCGCCGCCCATGGCCACGCCGTGGATGGCGGCGATCACTGGCTTGCTGCTGTCTTCGACAATGCGAATGACAGTTTGCAGCCAAGGCTCCTGCAAGGCCTTGGGCGTGTTGAATTCGCGGATGTCAGCGCCACCGGAGAACCCCTTGCCTTCGCCGATTATCACGATCGCCCTGATCGCATCATTGTCGATGGCGCGCTGTATGCCATCGACAATGCCTTTCCGGGTCTCATAGCCCAGACCATTGACAGGAGGATTGTTCAGGGTAACGACGGCAATGTCACCTTGCTCGCGGTAAGTGGCGGTCATACGCTTGTCTCCGGTAATTTTGTTCGATCAGGCCGCGCTCGTTTGGCGCCACGCCACATCTCGCATTATGGCGGGAAGTGCATCACTATAACTCAAAAAAGCACGATCGTATTTTAATTTCCGGCACGTTTCATTCTCAGCAGTGCACTACGTTGCTGATCCTCATGGTAGGCATAGTCAACCCGCCCTCCGCTCACCTTGCCGATCACGATCATGTTGTCAGTGATGGCGTCATGATCCTCGGCACTGAACGGGTCGTCATAACTCGTCACCACGCCCTGGTAGCGAAACTTCAAATTCTCCAACGCCGTACGTATCGCATCACCATCGATTGAGCGCGCTTGTCGGATCGCGTGCGCGAGCAGATGCATGCCATCGTAACCCTGTGCGGCGCTCATCGGCGAGGGAATGAGTTCCGTCCTGAACATGCGCCGGTAGGCCAGCAAAAAACTGTTTTTCGCGGTCGATCCCGCATCCTGAATAAAAGTCTGTGGCATCAGGGCACCGTCACCGGCGGCGCCAGCAAGATCAATGAAATTTCGCATCGACAAAGTCCAGCTGCCCATGAGCGGCGCTCGCCAGCCCGCCGCGCGCATCGCTTTCGCAATCGCTGCAAGTTCCGGCCCGATACCCCATCCCACGATAGCCTGCGCGCCGGCTGCTCTGGCGTTTTTGATCAGGCTGCTCATGTCGCTCTCGCCAATCTTGAAACGAAATTGCGATACCAAGTCCAGGCCCGCCAGTCTGGCGTGCTCTGCGAATGCGGTCGCACCACTGTCGCCGTAGGGTGTGTTGTCCGCAAGTAGCGCTACCCGCATCATCGACTTTTTTTTGAGATCGGCGGCCAGCACGCGGGCCTCGAGATCCAACGTTGGCGACACTCGGAAAATATAGTTGGCAGCTGCCGCAGGCGGAGCAAATTTTCGCGTCAGCACGGGGCCAGTGGATACTGCGATGACCAAAGGAATCCTGGCTCGCTGATATTGGTCGATCGATGCCAGACCTACGCCAGTATTGACAATGCCTATCGTTGCCACCACCTTCGAACGCGTCAGCTCCTCGGCAATCTTTGCGCCAATTTTTTCATTCGCGGTATCGTCCCGCTCGATCAGTTCAACAGGAACGCCCTGGATGCCTCCGGCGCTGTTAATTTCGTCGACCGCCAGTCTGACGCCATTGCGCATGCTCTCGCCCATTGGGCTGGAACCGCCAGTGAAAGGCCCGCTAAGACCTATCCTCACCGTCTGTGCGTATGAAACACTTGCTGCCCCGTACAGGGTAATCAGCAGTACCAGGTAGTTCACAGTCTTTCTCTGTCGCGAAAGCCTGAGCACTGCTCGGAACAAGCGGCGGCACGCTGAAGTCATCTCTGTCTCCTTGTGAAATCGATGAGCGCGAGTTTCCGGGCTATCGAAACGATCTGTCCAGAGCAGAGATTCGACTGTGGCGCAGAACCCACCTGCGACAAAGGTGATGACATCACCGACAAAAAAGCCTGCAAGAAGCAGGCTTGTAGTTCAGTGGGAGCTACCCAATCAGCAGCGTTTATGAAGGACGCTTCATACTGCACGATGTGGGCTGCGCAGCGACATACGGCTCGACTTTCTGCTCTGTACGCCAGCCGTAGCCAGTATTTTCCTGATCGTACTTGACTTCCTTGCCATTCACCTTGATCCAGGTGCTGATGTACAAGGGCTGCTGAAGCTGATGATCGGTCTTGCGCATCTCCACTTCGCCATTCAGCGACTTGAATTTTTGTCCTTCCATCGCAAACGCTACTTTGACCGGATCGGTTGACTTTGCCTGGGTCAGGCCTTTGGCCAGCAACTGGATTGCCGAGTAGGTGGACGACGCATAGAAGTCATCACTGTATTTTTTCTTGAATGACTCGACGATATCCTTGCCGGTGGCGACTTCACTGTTCACGTTCCAGGTACCCACATTGCGTACATGATCGGCGGCGCTAGATCCCATCACCGTGGGCACACCCGTGGTGTAAGCGTAATACGTGTAGAACTTGGCCTTCAAATCAGACTCGCGTGCGGATTTCACCAGCAATGCTAAATCCGAACCCCAGTTGCCGGTAATGACGGTGTCTGCGCCGCTGGCGCTGATCTTGGCAACATAGGGAGCAAAATCCTTCACACTGCCGATTGGATGCAAATCATCGCCGACGATCTCGATATCCGGCCGCTTACGCTTGAGGTACTCTTTCGCCGCCCGAGTCACCTGCTGACCATGGGCGTAGTTTTGTCCGATGATGTAAACCTTTTTTACCGACTTGTCCTTGGACAGAAATGTGGTAAGCGCCTCCATCTTCATATCCGAATTCGCATCGAGGCGGAAATGCCAAAAGCTACATTTACTGTTGGTCAGGTCCGGGTCGACCGCCGCATAATTGAGGAACACGATCTCCTTGCCCGGGTTGCGCTCGTTGTGCTTGTTGATCGCATCAATCAGGGCCCCTGCCGCCCCCGAGCCATTGCCCTGAGCAATATAGCGATAGCCTTGATCGATGACGGTCTTGAGCACCGTCAGCGATTCTTGTGGGCTGGCCTTGTTGTCGAAACCCGTGATCTCAAACGTATGACCAGGGGCCCATTTGTCGCGATTCGCGATCTCTGCAGAGATCTGGAAGCTGCGGAAGGTGTTCTGTCCCACCGGCGCGAAAGGGCCTGATAAAGGATCAATAAAGGCGATCTTGATAGTGTCTGCCAGAGCAGCTACGGGAAGGATGGCGGAAGCCAGCATCAGGCCAGCCATCAAAGGGCGGTTCAGCGATTTCATGGGTCTCCTTCGTTGCATATTCATTTTGATTGACAAGGGTTGACGAACAAGGGTTGATGAACAAGGGGCTCAGGGGTTTACACTTCCAGCCATTCTTTGCGCACGATAGCATCGCTGCTGAGTTCGGCAGGGGTTCCTTCGAAAACGATGGCTCCCCTTCCCATGACATAGACACGCTGCGAAATTTCAAGCGCAATCGCCAGTTTCTGTTCGACCAGAAGCACCGAGATGCCGCGCTGCTTTAGCGCCTCCAGGTAGCCAGCGACCTGTTCGACGATCTTGGGCGCAAGCCCCTCGGTAGGCTCATCGATCATGATGAGATCTGGGTCGCCCATCAGCGTGCGGCACAGGGTAAGCATCTGCTGCTCGCCGCCTGACAGCACACCCGCCTGCGTATGCTGACGTTCGCGCAGCCTCGGGAACATCTGATACATGTCGTCGATGCCCCAGCGCGATAACTTTCCCTTTTTCTCGCCCAAAATAAGGTTCTGCTCCACGGTCAATGTAGGAAAAATATCCCGGTTCTCAGGAACATAACCCAAACCGCAGTGCGCGATCCGATAGGCCGGCAGGCCCAGCACCTGCTGACCCTTGAACATCACCGACCCGGTTGCGCTGACCTGACCCATCACCGCTTTTACCGTTGTCGAACGACCCACACCGTTACGACCCAGCAAGCTGACAATTTCGCCCTCACCCACGATCAGGTTCACGCCGTGCAGCACATGGCTCTTGCCATAGTAGGCGTGCAGATCGCGTATCTCCAGCAGTGCGCTCATGAGTGCTCCTGTGCGGGCGCATGACCACCGAGATACGCTTCCTGAACGCGTGCATTGTCGCGTATCGCCACAGGAGTGTCGCAGGCGATGACTTCGCCATACACCACCACGGCGATGCGGTCAGCGACCCCAAAGACGACGCTCATGTCATGCTCGACCATCAACAGCGTCTTGCCGACCGTGACTTGGCGTATCAGCTCGACCGCCTTGTCCGACTCCGATCGGCTCATGCCTGCAGTCGGCTCATCCAGCAAAATTACCTGCGCGCCCCCCGCTACGGTGATGCCGATCTCCAGCGCACGCTGCTCGGCATACGTCAACAAACCTGCTGGCGTGTCCCTCCGCCAGCCCAGCCCGATGGATTCCATCACCTGTTCGGCCAGTTCGCGGGCGTCTTTTAACGCGCTCAGCCTGTGCCAGAACGAGTACCGGTAGCCGAGCGACCACAACACCGCGCAACGGAGATTTTCAAATACGGACAAACGATGAAAGATATTTGTGATCTGGAAGCTTCGAGACAAACCAAGGCGATTAATTCGGGAAGGCGCGAGACCGGCGATCTGACGACCATTGAGCAAAATCTCACCGCTGCTCGGCGCAAACCGTCCGGAGATGAGATTGAACAATGTCGATTTGCCGGCACCGTTCGGTCCGATGATGGCGACCCGCTCGCCGGGCTGAACAGAGAGGTTCACGCCGCGAATGATCTCGGCACTGCCGAACTGCTTGCGCACGTTTTTAAGATCGAGGGCAGGCGTCGTCATCCTCGCCCCCCTGCGGAGTGACGTTCAAGCGTGGCCTTTGCATCCTCCCAGACATCCAGAAACGCGCCTCGCAGCCGCAGAAAAAGCACGCCGCCGACAAGCAGCATGGAGATTGCGATCAGCCAGCCAGGTATCGAAGCGGCATCGACGTTCAATCCGAACAAATTCAGAGAAGTGCCATGTGCCGCGTCGAGCGATAATCGATACGTCATCTCGATCAGCATCACGAACCCGGTCAGCGCAATGACCGCAGGTGCGGCAAGCCGCAGCATGGCCGGCAGCACACGCGGCATTAGTCCCTTGGAGACGAGGCGCAGGTTTATCACGATCAGGCTCGCCATGCCGCCCGGTGCGTACATTACCATCATGATGAAAAAAATCCCGAGATACAGCAACCAGGCCTTGGTGAATTCCGGCAGCATTACCGTCAGCAGCACCCCGACGATTGCGCCCAGCATCGGTCCAAAAAAGATCCCAATGCCACCGATAAAAGCAAACAACAGCACGGCGCCAGAGCGAGCGGCACTGACATTCTCGGCGCTGACAATTTCAAAATTGATCGCGGTGAGTCCACCCGATATCCCCGCGAAAAAAGCGGACAGCATCAGCATCAGGAAGCGAACGCGCTGCGGGTCATAGCCTACGAATTCGGCGCGTTCCGGGTTGTCGCGCACAGCATTGGCGATACGTCCCAGTGGCGTATGCGCTAGCGCGAACATTGCCGCAGTGCTGATGAACAGCCAGAAAGCGATCAGGTAGTAGACCTGTATCTGAGGACCGAAGCTAATCCCGAGAAAAGGCTGACCGAACACCCGATTGCCCGACACACCACCTTCGCCACCAAAGAAACCGGGAAACATCAGCGAGCATGCAAAGACCAGCTCGACGATACCCAAGGAAATCATGGAGAAAGCGGTGCCGGATCGCTGAGTCGTGACATAACCGAACAGCGCGCCGAACAGCAGGCCAGCCACACCGCCGACGAGCGGCACCAGGGTCAGCGGCACCTGCAAAGCGCCACTGCTGGACAGATTGATCGCATGAATGGCGAAAAAAGCCCCAAGACCGGAATACACTGCGTGCCCGAAGGACAGCATGCCGCTCTGCCCCAGCAGCATGTTGTACGAAAGCGAAAAGATCATGATCGTGCCCATCAGCGACAGCAGGGACAAGCTGCTGCCCGAGCTGAATACCAGCGGTACAAGGACCAGCGTCAGCGCAAAGCCGCTCCAAACCAACCAGCGGCCCAGATTGATAGGTGAGTAGCGGATGAGTCCGACGGGCATGCTCAGCTCTCCCTCTTGCCCATCAGGCCACGTGGTCGAAAGATCAGGACCAGCACCAGCAGCAAGTACGGCAGGATGGGGGCAATCTCGGACAGTGTCAGAGACAATAAGCGATACACCGGCAGTTCCGGACTTGGTGCGATGCCCACGCGCGCCAGTGGCCCGAGCAGCGACCAGTCGAGTGCGACGGCGAAGGTCTGCACCATACCGATCAGCAGCGATGCGAGGAATGCTCCGCCCAGTGAACCCATACCGCCCACGACCACGACCACAAAGATGATGCTGCCAACGGTCGCGGCCATCGCCGGCTCAGTCACGAACGCATTGCCACCAATGACGCCAGCCAATCCGGCCAGCGCGCAGCCACCGCCAAATACCAGCATGAACACGCGCGGCACGTTGTGACCGAGAGCCTCGACTGTCTCGGGGTGCGTCAATGCTGCCTGTATGACCAAGCCGATGCGGCTGCGGGTCAGCAGCAGCCAAATCGCAACCACCATCAGCAGCGCCACTAGCATCATGAATCCCCGATAAGCGGGAAACGCCATCGTGAACAGGGAGAATAGCGGCCCGTCCAGCTCGGAAGGTATTTTGTAAGGTACCGCCGCGCGCCCCCAGACCAGCTGCACCAGCTCAGCAACGACATAAGAAAGACCAAAAGTGAACAGCAATTCGGAGACATGCCCATGCCTGTGCACGGCACGCAGCCCAAAACGCTCGATCAGCGCGCCGGTTAGCCCGGTCAACAAGGGTGCGATGACCAGCGCTGGCCAGAACCCGAATTGCTGGCTGATCGCGTAACCGAAATAAGCGCCCAGCATATAAAAACTCGCATGGGCAAAATTCAGCACGCCCATCATGCTGAAAATCAGGGTGAGACCGGACGACAGCATGAACAGCAGCAGTCCGTAGCTCAGGCCGTTCAGCAGTGAAATGAGTGTGAATTCCAAGTCCCGAATTCCTGGCGCGAGATGCTGTTGGCGATGTCAGTGATTGTCGGCGATTGTCAGTAAATATCAGGCAGTCGGCAGCTTGTAATCCCGATAGGCTTCCCGGATTTTATTTTTCAGTATCTTTCCGGTGGCGCCGAGCGGCAAACTATCAGTAAACACTACATCATCTGGCGTCCACCACTTTGCTATTTTGCCCTCGTAAAAACTGAGCAGCTCGTCTTTACTGACTTCCATGCCAGGTTTCTTCACCACGACCAGCAACGGACGTTCGTCCCATTTAGGATGTGCGACACCGATACAGGCTGCCTGGAGCACGGCGGGGTGCGCGACGGCGATGTTCTCGAGGTCGATACTGCCTATCCATTCGCCGCCGGATTTGATCACGTCCTTGCTGCGATCGGTGATCTGCATGTAGCCTTCTTCGTCGATCACGGCCACGTCGCCGGTCGGGAACCAGCCATCCTGCAGCACCTGTCCCCCTTCATTTTTGAAATAGCCTTCAATGACCCAAGGACCTCTCACCAGCAGGTTACCGTAGGTCTTGCCATCCCAAGGCAGTTCCTTGCCATCGTCATCGACAATCTTCATATCAACGCCGAAAATTGCACGCCCCTGCTTTTCAAGGCGCGCTTGTTTCTCATCCTCAGAAAGGTGGACGTGTTTACCCGTCAGCGTGCAGCTCGTACCCAGTGGAGACATTTCAGTCATGCCCCATGCATGGACCACCTCCACACCGTACTCATTGCGCAGCGTCTTCATCATGGCGGGCGGGCAGGCAGAGCCGCCGATCACAGTGCGTTTGAAGGTGGAGAATTTCAGGTTGTTCTGAGCGGTATAGGTCAGGAGTCCCAGCCAGACCGTCGGCACGCCGGCCGAGAAAGTGACGCCTTCCTGTTCGAACAATTCATAGATCGACTTGCCATCCAATGCCGGTCCGGGGAACACCATCTTGGCGCCGGTGAGCATCACCGAATACGGCAAGCCCCATGCATTCACATGGAACATCGGTACGACAGGCAGCACCACATCGCGCGCTGACACATTCAACGCGTCTGGCAGCGCCGATGCGTACGAGTGCAGCATGGTCGAGCGGTGCGAGTACAGCGCCCCTTTGGGATTACCGGTCGTGCCCGAGGTGTAGCACAGACTGGACGCTGAATTTTCATCAAATAGCGGCCATTCATATTCATCGCTGCTGGCACCGACCAGCTCTTCATAGCAGAGAAGATTCGGCACCTTAGAATCTGCCGGCATGCGATCGCGGTCACACATCATGACATAGGCCTTGATGGTCTTGGCCAGCGGCGCGATGGTCTCGATCACCGGAAGGAAATTCATGTCGAAAAAGAGATACTGGTCCTCGGCATGGTTAGCGATATAGGCTATCTGTTCCGGATGCAGTCGCGGGTTCAGCGTGTGCAGCACGGCGCCCGATCCGGAGACTGCGTAATACGCCTCCAGATGGCGATAGCCATTCCACGCGAGGGTAGCGACCCGGTCGCCCATGCGGACGCCCAGCTTGTTCATCGCATTGGCTAGCTGCCGGGCGCGACGGTGACAGTCACGGTAGGTGTACCGATGGATATCTCCCTCAACCCGTCGCGACACGACCTCGGTCTCGCCGTAATATCGATCCGCGTGTTTGATCAAGCTTGAAATGAGCAACGGCTGGCTCATCATCCGACCCATCAAAGGGCTCTGGGCGTACTGCGTCATGATGTCTCCTGTCTCGTTTCTTTTTTAAGAGCAATTTTTGACGGGCGATTTTTGTGCGGGACTTATCCTTTAGTCAACGAATTTTCATCTTGCGCCGCAGCAATTTCTGGCCGTAATCCCGTATGCTGTTCGATCCGCTGACTGTTCGGTGAGCTGCGCGCTTCTCTGTCAAAATAAGGTTTGGTCTCCGCCCGCGTCGCCGACTTGGTCGACTTGATTCTCTCGAGCATCGTAACAGAAGCCTTTCGATGAATTCCCCTGAATTGCCTTTTACTGCGCGGCAGCGCTTGAGCGAACTCGCGTTGGGGAATACCTTCGCTGATCTGCCACCCTCGTTCTACACCTTGCTGAACCCTACACCGCTGCCCTCGCCTTACCTAGTCTGCGGGAGCGAAGCGGCCGCTGCGCTGATCGGCCTCGACCCCGATGAGTTCAGCAGTGAAGATTTTCTCCAGGTATTTTCCGGCAATGCCGTGCATGCGCATTCAAAGCCGCTGGCGGCTGTTTACTCGGGCCACCAGTTTGGCGTGTGGGCGGGCCAGCTGGGTGACGGCCGCGCGATTCTGCTCGGCGAGGCAAAGGCACCCTCGGAGCCGGGTGGCTCGCTGGAGTTGCAGCTCAAAGGGTCCGGCAAAACGCCTTACTCGCGCATGGGCGATGGCCGGGCCGTGCTGCGCTCCTCAATACGCGAATTTCTCTGTTCGGAGGCGATGGCCGGGCTGGGTATTCCAACCTCGCGCGCGCTGTGCGTGATCGGTTCGGACAGCCGCGTCATGCGCGAAATGCCGGAGAGCACTGCTGTGGTCACTCGCATGGCCCAGAGTTTCGTCCGCTTCGGCTCTTTCGAGCATTGGTTTTATCACCAACATCCAGAGTCGCTGAAAACACTGGCCGATTACGTGCTGGCACAAAGCTATCCTGAGCTGCGCGATGAGCCGCATCCCTACAAAGCGCTGTTGAGGGAAGTGACGCGCCGCACCGCTGAACTGGTCGCGCAGTGGCAGGCCGTGGGTTTCATGCATGGCGTGCTGAATACCGACAACATGTCGATTCTTGGCATCACGCTGGACTACGGTCCCTTTGGATTCATGGAAGCCTATGATCCGGCACACATTTGCAATCACACCGATCAGCAGGGTCGCTATTCGTATCGCATGCAGCCACGTATTGGTGAATGGAATTGCTACGCACTCGGTCAGGCGATGGTGTCGCTGATCGGCGATGTCGATGAGGTGCATCAGGCGCTATCTATTTACAAGCCTGCTTTCGATGCGCGCATGGCGGCACTATGGCAAGGCAAGCTTGGCCTGCGCGGCGTCATGGAAGGCGACGAAGCACTCCTTGAGCGCTTGCTGGAGATCCTCGCCACCAATCGGGTCGATTTTCCGCTGTTCTTCCGTCGTTTGTCCGATTTGAAGCGCGACGATCCGGGCGCAGATACCCCTCTACGTGATCTGTTCATGGATCGCCCAGCCTTTGATGCATGGTCAGTAGAATACCGGTTGAGATTGAGACAGGAGCATAGCAACGATACCGCGCGCAAGCTGAGCATGGACAGGGTGAATCCCAAATATGTACTGCGCAACTACCTGGCTCAGACGGCGATAGAAAAAGCCCAGCAAAAAGATTTTTCGGAAGTACAGCGGCTGCTAAAGATATTGCAGCACCCGTATGACGAACAGCCAGAGCACGACGATTATGCGACACTGCCGCCCGACTGGGCCGCGAATATCGAAGTCAGCTGCTCATCCTGAGGACAAACGATGAAGACCAAAGTCACTCGCAGTGATGAAGAATGGAAGGCCATGCTCGACCCGATGGAATATCAGGTCACTCGCCAAGCCGCTACCGAACGCGCATTCACAGGCCGCTACTGGGACCATCACGAAAAAGGGATTTACGCCTGCGTCTGCTGTGGCACGGCCTTGTTTGAATCGGACGCCAAATTCGACTCAGGCTGCGGCTGGCCAAGCTATTTTCGGGCGCTCGATCCGGCAAATGTGATCGAACGCACGGACCGCAGCCACGGCATGATACGGACTGAGATCTTGTGTGCAGTCTGCGATGCGCACCTCGGCCATGTATTTCCCGATGGCCCGCCACCCACCGGCCTGCGCTACTGCATCAATTCCGCTGCGCTGCGCTTCAGTGCCGATCACTCTGCATAAACAGCGATGAAACTTCTGTTCGACCTGTTCCCGGTGATTCTGTTTTTCGTTGTCTTTCGGCTCGCCGGCTCGAATCCCGAGGCGGCTCAGGCATTTGGAAGCCACTATCTTTCGGCCCTGGTGTCGGGCGGCGAGGTCACGCTGACTCAGGCACCCATACTGTTGGCGACCGCAGTCGCCATACTCGCTACCATCGGGCAGATCGGATGGTTACTGGCCAGACGCAAGCCGGTCGACAACATGCTCTGGGTGTCGCTGGTGATCATCGTACTCTTCGGCGGCGCAACGATTTATTTTCATGATGAGCAGTTCATCAAACTCAAACCGACCGTGCTGTACTGGTGCTTTGCGCTGGTACTGCTCGCCAGTCCGCTGCTACTGAAAAAAAATCTGATAAAAGCCATGATGGGCAAACAACTCAGCCTGCCAGAGAACGTCTGGTCTCGGCTCAATCTCGCCTGGGGATTATTTTTCTCGCTGATGGGCGCGCTGAATCTTTACATCGCTGAACCGCGTGGAACGCATGCATCAGTTGCTGACGCTCGAGCTCTCGCCCGTGTCACTGAACATTGACGACGAGTCCGCGCTGCATGCCGGACATGCCGGTGCCGCTTCGGGCGGCGGACATTATCGGATTCGCATGATTTCAGAGCGCTTTGACGGGCTGGGCAAGCTTGGTCGCCATCGGCTAGTGTATGATTGCTTGCGCGAGATGATGCAGAAAGATATACACGCTCTCGCAATGACCTTGCTGACGCCGGCCGAGGCCGCTGCATCGGAAGCTTAAACACCGATCGGCAGCTGACTATGGCGCCGGCCGTTTTTTATCAACGACCCCCTAAATCCATAATTATGATGAACCTGAAAACCGCTCGCCTGCTCGTGCTGCTGATGGCATCGGCCGGCCTGCCCGCGCTGGCGCAAAATGTCGCCGTGGTCAATGGCAAGGCAATCCCGACTTCGCGCGTCGATGTGATGGTCAAGCAGATGGTGCAGCAAGGCCAGCAGGACACGCCCGAAATGCGCTCGATGATCAAAGATGAACTGATCAACCGCGAAGTGCTTGCGCAGGAAGCCGACAAGCAAGGCATCTCCGGCCGTGCCGACATCAAGAATCAGATCGAAATGGCCCGCCAATCCATCGTGATCCGTGCGATGGTTTCCGAGTACCTGACCAAGCACCCGGTCAAGGACGAAGACATGAAAGCCGAGTACGAAAAGGTAAAAGCCTCGAACAGCGGCAAGGAATATCACGCACGCCATATCCTGGTCGAAAAGGAAGACGACGCCAAGGCGATCATCAGTAAGCTGAAAGGCGGCGCCAAGTTTGAAGAACTGGCCAAATCCTCCAAAGATCCCGGCTCAGCCGAGCAAGGCGGCGATTTGGGCTGGGCACCGCCCGACGCCTTCGTGAAGCCTTTCTCCGAGGCCATGATTGCACTCAAGACGGGTGAATACACGCAGAACCCAGTCAAGTCGCAGTTCGGTTATCACGTGATCCGGCTGGAAGAGACGCGCGATGCGCAATTCCCTCCGTTTGAGGAAGTCAAAGGTCAGATCGGCGAATCGCTCCAGCAGCGTAAGCTGCAAGCTTTCCAGCAAGACCTTAAGAAGAAAGCGAAGATTCAGTAAACAGTTTGCTGGATTCAACGACGCAAAAACGCTCCCTCGGGAGCGTTTTTTATGGCGGTGCTTTGAATGCGGTGCTTCAGCCCACCCATTTGCGCGCATTGCGGAACATGCGCATCCATGGGGCATCCTCGCCCCAACCTTCCGGATGCCATGAGTGCTGCACTGTCCGAAATACCCGCTCCGCATGCGGCATCATCACTGTGAAGCGGCCATCCGCCGTGGTGACTGCCGTAATGCCAGACGGCGATCCGTTAGGATTGAAAGGATAACGCTCAGTCGGCTGACCAAAGTTGTCCACGAAGCGCAAGGCCACCTGCACTTTCGTCGGATCACCCGTATGCGCAAAATTTGCAAACCCTTCACCGTGCGCCACCGCAATCGGTGTACGCGTCCCCACCATGCCAGTAAAGAAAATCGAGGGTGATTCCGGTATCTCGACCATCGCGAAGCGCGCCTCGAACTGCTCGGACTGATTACGCGTGAACTTTGGCCAGTGCTCGGCACCGGGAATGATGGATTTCAGGCTGCTCATCATCTGGCAGCCATTGCAGATACCTAGTGCGAACGTATCCTTGCGCTGGAAGAAGCCGGAGAACTGCGCCGACAAAGTCGGGTTGAACAGGATGGTCTTGGACCAGCCCTCACCGGCACCCAGCACATCACCGTATGAGAAACCGCCAACTGCGATCAAACCGGCGAAGTCCTTCAGCGATGCACGCCCGGCGATTAGATCGCTCATATGCACATCAATCGCATCAAAGCCCGACTGATGCATCACATACGCGGTCTCGACATGCGAATTCACGCCTTGCTCGCGCAGGATCGCCACCCGGGGACGCGCGCCGGTCGCAATGAACGGTGCTGCCACATCCTCAGACGGATCGAAAGAAATCACCGGCTGCATGCCGGGATCTGATTCATCCAGCCAGCGGTCATAGTCAGCATCTGCACAAGCAGGATTGTCACGCAGGCGCGCCAGACGCCAGCTGGTCTCGCTCCACAGGCGGTGCAATACCGAACGCTTCTGGCTGTAGATGATCTTCGCGTCGCGTGTGAATTCGATCACGTCACGATCATTCGTCTTGCCAATGATGTGGCTGCAGGCGCCCAGGCCAAACTCTCGCAGCACATTCATTACCTCTGATTTTTCAGCGGCACGCACTTGCAGTACCGCGCCGAGTTCTTCATTAAACAGCGCCCGCAGCGTCAGGTCGTTGCGGCGCTCATCGACTTGGCTTGACCAGTTCTTGGAATCGCCCCAGTCGGTCGCATGCTCGCCCTCGGTCACCAGAATGTCGAGATTGACCGAGAGGCCCGTGTGACCGGCGAACGCCATCTCGCACAGCGTCGCGTATAGACCGCCATCGGAGCGGTCATGGTAAGCCAGCAGCTTGTGCTCGCGGTTGAGTCGCTGTACCGCATCGAAGAAGGCTTTCAAATCACTAGCCTCATCAAGATCGGGCACTTGATTGCCGAGCTGCTGAACCACCTGCGCCAGCGCTGAGGCGCCGAGGCGATTTTTACCGCGCCCGAGATCGATCAGAATGAGCGAAGTCTCTCCCACATCGGTACGCAGCTGCGGCGTCAGCGAGCGCCGCACATCCGACACCGGCGCAAAGGATGACACGATCAGCGACACTGGCGATATCACCGCCTTGTCACCTTCGTCATCGCGCCAGGTAGTGCGCATCGACAAAGAATCCTTGCCGACCGGGATGCTGATACCCAGGGCCGGACACAGCTCCATACCGACCGCCTTCACGGTATCGAACAGCGCCGCATCCTGCCCGGGCTGACCGCAGGCTGCCATCCAGTTCGCCGAAAGCTTGATGTCGGATAGCTCATTAATCGCTGCGGCGGCGATATTCGTGATTGCCTCACCGACGGCCATGCGACCCGAAGCCGGCGCATTTACCACTGCCAGCGGCGTACGCTCGCCCATCGCCATCGCCTCGCCGAGATAGCCGATATGGCTCATGGTCGTCACCGCGCAATCCGCAACCGGAACTTGCCAAGGGCCGACCATCTGATCGCGCACCGTGTGTGCGCCGACCGTGCGGTCGCCTATCGTGATCAGGAAAGATTTGTCCGCAACGGAAGGCAGCTTCAGCACGCGCTCGGCGGCCTCTTCCAGCGAGATCCCGGTCAAGTCGAGCGGTATCGCAGTCTGCTGCATCCGCTTGACGTCGCGATGCATTTTCGGCGGCTTGCCCAGCAAGACATCCATTGGCATGTCGACCGGATAGTTGTCATGCTCAGGATCGATCACGCGCAGCTGTCGCTCTTCGGTCGCAATACCCACGACCGCAAACGGACAGCGCTCGCGCTCGCATAGCGAGCTGAACAGTGGCAGGCTGGACGGCGCAATCGCCATCACATACCTTTCCTGCGATTCATTGCTCCAGATTTCTTTTGGTGCCAGTCCGCTCTCTTCCAGATGCACCTTGCGCAGATCAAACACGGCGCCCCGTCCGGCATCATTGGTCAGCTCAGGGAAAGCATTCGACAGACCGCCCGCACCCACATCATGAATAGAGAGCACCGGGTTGTTGACACCCATCGCCCAGCAGGCATTGATCACTTCCTGCGCGCGGCGCTGCATCTCGGGATTGCCTCGCTGTACAGAGTCAAAATCCAGGTCGGCTGTGTTCGCGCCAGTTGCCATCGACGAAGCAGCACCGCCGCCCATGCCAATGCGCATGCCGGGACCGCCGAGTTGGATCAACAAGCTGCCGACTGGCAGCGCTTCTTTTTTAGTGTGTAGGCCAGAGATATTGCCCAAACCCCCGGCAATCATGATGGGCTTGTGATAGCCGTACACCGTACCGCCGACATTCTGCTCGTAGCTGCGGAAATAACCGGTCAGGTTCGGGCGGCCGAATTCGTTGTTGAATGCCGCGCCACCAATCGGGCCATCGATCATGATCTGCAGCGGCGACGCAATGCGTTCCGGCTTGCCGGTGATACCCGACATGCCTGCCTCTTTGCGCTGCGAAGGCGGAGCGTTCACATCGCGGGCATTCTCCCACTGGCGCACAGCATGTTGAATCATCAGGTTGGATACCGTGAAGCCGGTCAATCCGGCCTTAGGCTTGGCACCACGGCCGGTCGCGCCTTCATCGCGAATCTCGCCGCCGGCGCCGGTCGATGCGCCGGGAAACGGCGAAATCGCGGTCGGATGATTGTGCGTCTCGACCTTCATCAGGATGTGTGTCGGCTCGTCGCTGGTCTGGTACTGCCAGCCCTGATCGGCGCGCGCATAAAACCGCGTGACGTTTGCTCCCTCGATCACGGATGCATTATCAGCGTAGGCAACGATGGTGCCTCTAGGGTTAAGCTGATGCGTGTTACGGATCATCGCAAAGAGCGAGCGATCCTGCGGCTGCCCGTCGATGGTCCAATCAGCATTAAATATCTTGTGTCGACAGTGCTCACTGTTCGCCTGCGCAAACATCATCAATTCCACGTCGGTCGGGTTACGTCCGGCACGGTTGAATGCATCGAACAGATAATCGATTTCATCATCTGACAAGGCGAGGCCGAGCTGGACATTCGCGTTTTCCAGCGCCTGCCTGCCGTCTTTGATCATGTCGATATAGGCCAAGGGCTGCGGCTCCAGTTCGCGGAACAGTCCGGCGGCATCAGCGGTGTTGCGCACCACAGTCTCGGTCATGCGGTCGTGTAGCAGCGCGATGATCTCGGCGAGCTCGCCTGCGGCAAGCGTTTTTTTCCCGAGCAAGCCGGATTTCAGCTGTACGAAGTAGCGAATACCTCGTTCGATCCGGTGCACATGGCGCATGCCACAGTTGTGCGCGATATCGGTGGCCTTGCTCGCCCAGGACGAGATGGTGCCGATACGCGGTATGACGATGAACTGCTCGCCGGATTCTTCTCCGCTAAACGGTTGGCCATAAGTGAGCATGGCAGAAAGCTGCTGTTTTTCTTCCTCGCTCAGTCCGGAGGGCGCATCAATGAAGTGACAGAAGCGCCCGGAGATTCCGGTAATCGCCGGATTGACGTCTTTCAGTTGTGATAATAAACGCTGTAAACGGAAGCCTGACAGGGCGCTGGAGCCCGGAAGAGTGAGCATGGCGAAGAAGCAGTTGGCGAGACGGGCTTTCCGGCGAAAAGTAAGGTGCGGCCCCGTGTTCTCGGGTTGAATCGGAGAGTGGCCATTATACCGCGCACACCTTGTTTGCCCGGTGGCTGGATCACAGACCGGCGACCCTGGGCCTGCGGCCCTCAGGCTCATGCTATCGTTGTCCGGGATAACAACCAGTTCGGTGCCCCAACCCTATCCCTCGATGCCGATCACTTCGCTTAACACCCAAAACCGCCGCGAGCTGATGCAGGCCAGCCTGGCCATCGCGCGTGACTCTTCCTCCGTCTTCACTCATCTGTATGTTGACGCGGCGCTGGCGGCTGCCGCGCACGCGGATGTGCTGCGGGTGACGGGTCAGCACAGTTCTGCACTGGCCGGGTTGTCGGTATCGGTGAAAGATTTGTTTGATGTGGCAGGTGAAACCACGCTGGCCGGATCGATCGCATTGCGCGATGCGCCTCCCGCGGCATCGGATGCGGTCGTTGTCGCCCGCCTCCGCGCGGCAGGTGCGGCAATCATCGGCAAGACCAACATGACCGAGTTCGCTTACTCGGGCGTGGGCATCAACCCGCATCACGGCACACCGGCCAACCCGGCTGATCCGACGCGGATCCCAGGCGGTTCGTCATCGGGCGCAGCGGTGTCGGTCGCCATTGGCAGCTGTGTGGCCGCGATCGGGTCAGATACCGGTGGCTCCGTAAGGATACCGGCTGCCTTATGCGGGCTGGTGGGTTTCAAGCCCACCATGCGCCGCGTGCCCGTGCGGGGCGCGCTACCGTTGGCGCCCTCGCTCGACTCCGTGGGGCCAATTGCAGCGACCGTCGATGATTGTCTGCTGATCGATCGGGTGATCGCCGATGATCCACTCGATTTGCCCGCGGTGGAACTCGCCCAACTGAAGCTGGCCATCCCGGAAGATGTCGTGCTCGATGCAGTGGATAGTCAGGTGGCGAAGGCATTCACGGCCACCGTGTCGCGCCTCTCTGCTGCCGGTGCTCAGATCGTTGAAGTACCCATGCGGATGCTGGCTGAGGCAAAAGATCTTTATCTGATCTCACCCTACGAGGCCTACCCTTTTCACGAATCGCTTCTGTCCCAGCGCAAGCATGAATATGACCCTCGCGTTGTCTCGAGAATCTTGCTCGGTGCTGATGCGACGGACGAAGACAGAGACCGCTTGCGTCGCGCGCGCGAATCATGGCGCAAGGGACTGGAGGACCTTCTTGGCGGCTATGACGCGATGATCATGCCCACGGTGCCCATCGTCGCCCCCAAGACCGAGGCGCTGCTCGCTTCCGACGACGCCTTTTTTGATGCCAATCGTCTGTTGCTGAGAAATACCTCAATCGTTAATCTCTTGGATGGTTGCGCGATCTCGCTACCGTGCCATCGCGAAGGTGATCTCCCAGTCGGTTTTTCGCTGGCGTCCTCGGCAATGAAAGATGCCCGTATCGCCTCCATTGCCCGCCTCATGGAAGCGCTGCTTGCGCCATCTCGTCTCGGATGAGCCTCTGCCGTCGGTAGATCTTGTTGGCAAGCTGCTGCCCGTAGCGATCGCCGAGACCATACGCGCGTCGTGAATGATCGCGGTTCTCGAACACTGCCACCACTTCGTTCATACCGCAAGCGAGCCAATACCGGGAGGTCGCCTCCATTTGCGCCACGCTGTCGGGGGGGAACCTGCCTGAACCAAAATTGATGAATACCTTTCGATCATCGGTATCACTGAAAAATGCCTCGCCGCCTATCGCCGCCCAGCCGTTCACGGCAGGCAGCTGCGGATGGCCGCCGAATCCCCGCGCAGTGGTCGTACACGGCGTCAGCTCATGCAGAACATGAAGACCGTGCTGATCAATCAGGAAGAGGTATTTTCCGGCGCGCCGATCATAGGGACCGCGCAGCAATGGAGGCAACTTGCGCTCCCCGGGCAGCAGATCAATGATGAAGGCATTGAGTGCGCTGGGTGAACTGTCCAGCAGATTGGCGCCGGTCGCGGGTTTCAGCGGGCCAATCCCGAAAATGGCTGGATTGCCGGGCAAACTTGCAGGCAAGCGTTTTCCGGAGACCCTCTGCAGTTGAGCCAAACGATCCCGGTAAGCCATGGTCTCCGCTTCCAGCGCGTCCAGCGTATCGCTCTTGACGATCTCTACCGACCAGGGGGGCGCGAAACTCGAGCCCGACGCTACATCAGCCGCCATCAATGCACGAATATCGACCTTCGATGCTTTTTCGCGCTCACGCTCCCAAGCTGCTATCTGTGACTCAAGAAACGCACAATACGATGGCGCGGGCTCGCCGGGTTTCCTGTACGACAGTGAACCTGGCGACACTCTGATGTGAGTCGGTTGATGACCTGTGTGAACGGGTGCGGGCGAAGCGGTGATCGTGCGCTGCCGGCGCAACGCGGATATTTTTCCAACGGCTTTCATGGCAAATGCTTCCTTCAATTTAAAATGTCGTATTGAGTCCGACCGACATTTCTTTTTTTGCAATTCGCATGCCAAACATATTCGGAGATCGAACTTTTTATTCAAAGGGCGATTTATTTTTTTTGTGGCGTGCCAAATACACGGAGATCAATCCATGCACCATGTTAACGAGCGCAAAGAGTGCAGTCTGTTCAAATGCACCATGCAGATACCTTGATTGCTCCGGGTGTGGATTGTTTTAGCGCAGTTTTGCAGATACTCTAGAGGGCGTTGTTCAATTATTCCCCATGACAAATAGCACTCTCCCTACAAATTGAGTTAATCGAGCGGTTTTTCCTGAACTTGCAGGCACAGACCTGTCCCACGGCTACAGCAGACTGCCGTGAGGTTCTTCAACAAGCTGGAGTCCAATGCGCGTAGCTGTAATCGGTGGCGGTGTTATCGGTGTATGCACTGCCTATTATCTGGCGGAAGCCGGCCATGAAGTCGCGGTGATCGAGCGATATGGCAATGTGGCCCAGGAAGCCAGCTTCGGCAACCTGGACCTGATGGGCCCGTCCGGGCTGAGACTATGGGCCACTCCCGGCGCTCCCGGCCGCGTGCTTTCCATGCTTTTCCGGCCCGAATCATCTCTTGCCTTCAGCGCACGCTTTGAGCCCGCTATGTGGCGCTGGCTGAAGCGCTCGATCTCGGAAACCGCACTCGGACGCTACAAACAGAACCAGCAACGGCTCTACCGTCTTGCCAGTTACAACCAGGAGCTAATGCAGCATCTGGTGCAGACGCATGATCTGGATTTCCAGCAGCGCAGTGGCATGATGATCATGTTTCGCACTGCCAAAGAACTGGAGATGGCACTGCCCTACATGGAGCTGCTGGGGGAATTTGGCTGCCGTAATGAGTTACTCGATATCGATGCCGCCCGCCAGCTGGAGCCAGCGCTGTCGGGGGAAACAAGCTTTCACTCGGCATTGCATGTGCCGGATGACTGGGCTGGCAACTGTCCGCTGTTCGTTAGGCAGCTCAAGGCACTGTCACAAGATAAAGGCGTGGAATTTCATTTCAATTGCGAGGTGCAGGCAATTCGCCCTGAACTAGGCGGCGTCAGCCTGCTGATCGAGAACCGCCAGATCGATGCCGATGCCGTGGTGGTCGCAGCGGGCAGCGACAGCACGCGACTGCTCAAGGCTCTGGGCATCAGTCTTCCGGCCTACCCGGTTAAAGTGTATTCCGCATCGACAGCCATCCAAGAATTCGAGCTGGCGCCGGAGACTTCGCTGTTCGACGATACCTATCGCGTCGCCCTGACTCGTCTCGGCAAGCGGATTCGCATCGCCGGCTGCGCCGAGCTGGGCTCTTCCAATCTGGATCTTCATCAAAAGGCGATCAATACGCTGGTCAAGGTCGCGGATGACTGGTTCCCGAACGCCGCCAATTACCGAACCGCGAATTTCTGGACCGGACCTGTGGCCATGCTGCCGGAAGGTGTGCCGCTACTGGGCGCGACCCGTTACCCTAATGTCTTCGTCAACGCCGGACAAGGCTCAGCATCATGGGCCATGGCCGCAGGCAGCGGCAAGCTGCTGGCCGACATGATCTCCGGTAGGCGAGCTGAAATCGATACCGACGGCCTCACACTGACCCGCTATGGCGACCGCATGCGCTGATCGCGCACCTGACGGGCTCTACAGCATCTCCCAGATCCGGGCGATAGAACAGACTGCGCTGGCAACCCTTCCCGAAGGTACGCTCATGCAACGCGCAGGCGCCGCCGTTGCCCGTGCGGCCAACCAACAGCTGATCAGCTCCTCGGACGCACGGCTCCTGGTCGTCGCCGGCCCGGGCAACAATGGCGGCGATGCACTGGAAGCTGCCGCTCGGCTCGCCTGCGAAGGACATCAGGTGAGCATCGTGATGCCACTGATGCCCGCCAATGCCTCGCCAGAGGTCCAGCGCGCGCTCGACAAGGCCCGTCAGAGCTCTGCTCGCTTCATCTCTTCGGAGTCACTGGCGCACTCGGATGGATGGGATTTGCTCATCGATGGTCTGTTCGGCATTGGACTCACGCGTCCACTCGGTGGCGTGTTCGCGGCGCTGGCGGCTTACATGAATGCGCAGGCCTGTCCCTGTCTGGCCATCGATGTACCCAGTGGACTGGATGCTGATCACGGCAACGTCGTTGGCGGAACCACTGCAGTGGCCGTGTGTGCCAGCACCACGGTCAGCTTTATTGCCGACAAGCCAGGTCTTCACACCGCAAAAGGACGAGATCACGCGGGCAACATCATCATCGACACGCTGGAGATCGATGCCTCGCTGTATCCAGCGCCGCTGGCACGACTAAGTCAGCCGGCCATGTTTCGACACCTGGCAACACCGCGCTCGCATGCGTCGCACAAGGGCAGCTATGGTGATCTGTCGGTCATGGGCGGCGCCAGTGGCATGGGCGGTGCGGTACTGCTTGCGGCTCGCATGGGCGCGATGGCGGGCGCAGGACGCGTCTACGCCGGTTTCATTGAGGCCGCGCCCGCGTTCGATCCGCTGCATCCCGAGTTGATGTGTCGCGATGCTGATACGCTGCCGCTATCTTCGGGCGCTGTGGTGGCGGGTCCCGGGCTCGGACAGTCGCGACACGCCCATGATGCGCTGGCTCGCGCGCTGGCCAGCAAGCTGCCGACAGTGCTCGACGCCGATGCGCTCAACCTGATTGCTGCCGAACCGGCATTGCAGCAGAAGACTCGCCTGCGTCGCGCGCCGACGCTGCTGACCCCTCATCCTTTGGAAGCTGCGCGATTACTCGGCACCAGCGCTGCCAGCATTCAGTCAGACCGGTTGGGCGCAGCGAGGGAGCTGGCGGCGTTTTTTTTGTCGACAGTGATACTCAAAGGGTCGGGTACCGTGATCGCCGATCACGACGGACAGCTGGTGATCAACACCACAGGCAATCCGGCGCTGGCGACTGCCGGCACCGGCGATGTGCTTTCAGGACTGTGCGGCGCGCTGCTGGCTCAGCACTGGCCGGTGTGGGAAGCTGCGCTGGCCGCCGTGTGGCTGCACGGTGCCGCAGCAGATAAGATGGTCAGCGAAGGGACAGGCCCGCGAGGACTCACCGCAGGCGAGCTGCTGACCAACATACGTTCATTGCTGAATCAGCTCGATCGCGGCTGAGCACTGTCTGCGACCAGCCGGCCTGCCGAGATGGTCAGCGTCCGTTCGCAACGCGCGGCAATCGACGGGTCATGTGTGACCAGCACCAGTGTCGATCCCTGCTCGCGGTTCAGCGTGAACATCAGCTCGATCACCGCCTCACCAGTGGCTGCGTCGAGGCTGCCGGTGGGTTCATCGGCCAGCAGCAGAGGCGGATCGGTCACGAAGGCACGGGCCAGCGCGACACGCTGCTGCTCACCGCCAGATAAAAATTTCGGATAGTGCCGCAATCTCTGCGCCAGCCCGACACGGGCCAGCATCTGCTCTGCTTTCTGGCGCGCGTGCGGATCAGCGCGCAGTTCGAGTGGCAGCATCACGTTTTCCAGCGCCGTCAGGTGAGAGAGCAACTGAAATGACTGGAAAACGAATCCCAGTTGCGACTTGCGAAGTGCTGCGCGGCCATCTTCATCGAGTGCGTACAGATCTGTGCCATTAATTAGTACCTTGCCGGATGAAGGCAAATCCAACCCGGCCAGCAAGCCGAGTAGCGTTGATTTGCCCGAGCCCGACGCACCCACCAGCGCGACCGTCGAGCCGGAGCGCACGGTAAAATGGATATCGTTAAGTATGGTCAGTTCGCCACTGGCATCGGCGACTCGCTTGGTGAGTCCGGTCACATCGATCAACGGCAGTGGCAGGGAGTTTTCGGGCATGCAGGATCAATCAGAAGAGGAACTGCGTTCAACAGAGCGTGCATTCAGATTCGCTGGCTTTAGCGCATTCAACACCATTCGCGCCACTCGCCGATTTTGCGCGTTGTTCTGTCACTCGGCACGTGGGCTGGTACTGGCCGCCCTGCTGGGTCCCGGGCTGCTTGCATCTGGCAGCGCGCATTCTGCAACAAAAACCGTGCTCGTGCTCGGCGACAGCCTGTCGGCAGAGTATGGGCTGCCGCGCGGGACTGGCTGGGTCAGTTTGCTCGAGAAACAACTGAGAGCGGAAAAGATTTCGTTTAGCGTGGTCAATGCCAGTATCAGCGGCGAGACGACTGCCGGCGGCAAGACCCGGCTGCCCGCTCTGCTGGAACAGCACAAGCCGGCGATCGTTATCCTCGAGCTAGGGGGCAATGATGGCTTGAGAGGCTTGTCTCTGGCTGCCACGCAATCCAATCTGCGTGAGATGATCACGGCATCGACTGCCAGCAGTGCCAGGGTGCTCCTGGTTGGCATGCGCCTTCCACCCAACTATGGCGTGGATTACAGCAAACGCTTTGCCGCCATGTACCAGGGACTGGGCAGAGAAAAATCCGTCAAGCTGGTGCCGTTTATGCTGGAAGGACTGGAAGATACCGAGCAGTATTTCCAACCGGATCGGATTCATCCGAACCAGAAAGCGCAACCCATCATGCTCGACAATGTCTGGCCGGCACTGCGCACTTTGCTCAAATAAAAAAC
>RGFZ01000161.1 GCA_010024875.1 Oxalobacteraceae bacterium
CTCTCGGCACCCCAGACGCTCAGCCCCTGCACCAGAGCTGCTTCGCTCTCGTTGGCGGCAGCCGCAAGAGTGTCGTAGGTAATCGTAAAGAAGGTGTCTTCAACGGCGCCGTTCAGCGTATTAACGGTTGTCAGGGTAGGAATGTCGTTGGAGGAAGCGACATCGACGTTGACCTGCACGGTTCCCACAGACACGGCAGTTCCGTCGGTTGCTTTGATTGTGAAGGCCGGCAACACGCCGAAGGCGTGTGCTGCAGCTTTCCATCTGAGCGAGCGGCCGCTGATGAGGACAGTGGTACCGGCAGTCACCGGAGTCCAAGATCCGCCGTCTCCCTCATCAAGGAGTGTTCCGGCAGTAATACCTTCGATTCTGAAGCTGAGCGGAGAAGTTTCAACATCAGTCGCATTTGAAGCGTTTTGAAGAGTCGTGTGCGAGATTGTAAAATAGGTATCTTCCGTCGCACCGGTGAGAGTGCTGACGGTCGAGAGTGTCGGGATGTCGTTGACTGAGGCGATCTCGACGTTGACCTGCAGGTTTCCGCTTGCCGAGCCGCCGGCGTCACGCGCCGAAACAGTAAATGCGGGCAGAGTTCCGAAGGCATTTGCAGCGGCCTGCCAGCGTAACTTATCACCGCTTGAAACCTCTGTGGACAGAGGGGTGACGGCAGTCCACGATGAGCCGGTCCATTTTTCAAGTGTGGTTGAGCCTGTGACACTTTCGATTCTGAAGGTGAGGGCCGGATTTTCCACATCCGTTTCATTGGCAGCATCGGCCAGTTCACCGTAAGTGATTTCTCGGGGTGTGTCCTCCAGACCGCCTGTGAGAGTTGCAAGGGTTGTCATTGTCGGAGTGTCGTTGACCGCAGCGACGTTGATCAAAACAGGAACGGCTGTGCTTGAGTAGTCCGTTCCGTCGGTGACTTTGACCGTGAAGGCATTGAGCATGCCGTTGGCATTTGTATCTCCCTGCCACTGAAGTTTTTCTCCGGTCGCCAGAGTTGTATATCCTGCAGTTGCGTTAATCCATGCAGAGCCGGTCCACTTTTGCAAAGTTCCTGATGTAATACTTTCAACCCTGAATGTCAGAGGGTTGGTTTCTACATCGGATTCGTCGGCTGCGGAGAGCAGAGTTGCATAGTTGATTTCAAAGAAAGTATCTTCCGTCGCACCGTTGAGAGAATTGATGCTTGTTAGTGTCGGGATGTCGTTGACGGCAGCAACGCTGACACTGACCTGAACGGCCGGTGTGGAAAGATCTGTAGCGTCGGTTGCAATCACAGTGAATGCATTCAGCGTGCCTGAGTCGTTGGCCGCAGCTTTCCACCGGAGGGATTCTCCCGAAGACAGTAAGGTGCTTCCGGCAGAGACGGCACTCCATGTTGAGCCGTTCCATTTTTCAAGAGTGGTGGAGGCAGTGACGCCTTCGATTCTGAAGCTTGGAAGTGGGGTTTCAACATCCGCTATATTTGAAACAGAGGCGAGAGTCCCATACGGAATCACAAGGAAGTTATCCTCTGTTGCACCTGTAAGCGTACTTACGGTGGTGAGTGTCGGTACGTCATTGACAGGATTGACGCTGACGCTCACTTGAACCGCAGGGCTCAGCAAGCCGCCCGCGTCCTGAGCCTTGACGGTGAATGCGGGCAACACTCCGTTGGCGTGCGCTGCGGCCTTCCACTGAAGTTTTTCACCGCTCGAAAGAAGCGTGGTTCCTGAAACAGCGGGGAGCCACAGTGAGGTTGTAGAATCCCATTTTTGAAGTGTCGTTGAAGCGCTCACGGTGTCGATTTTAAAATCGAGTGTAGAAGTTTCTACATCAAACTCATCTGCAGCAGCAGAAAGTTCGGTGTAACTTATTTCTCTGAACGTATCTTCAACTGCTCCGGTGAGCGTGGCGACAGATGAGAGTGTCGGTGTATCGTTGATGATTCCAACGCTGACTAGCACAGGCACGGCTGTCGTTGAGAGATCGATTCCGTCGTAGGCTTTGACTGCAAAGGCTGTGAGCAGTCCGTTGGCGTTTGCCGCTCCCTTCCATTGCAGTTTTTCTCCGGAGGACAGGACAGTAAACCCTGCGGTTGCCGGCATCCACGCTGTACCGTTCCATTTTTCGAGAGTTGTTCCTGCGGTGATGCTCTCAATTCTGAAGCTGATTGCAGCG
>RGFZ01000162.1 GCA_010024875.1 Oxalobacteraceae bacterium
AGACAGTTTGGGCTATCAGGATATTGCGTTGATAAAAATTGATGTCGAAGGCTATGAGCTAAATGTTTTGAGAGGCGGCTTGGGCACGATTGTTAGAAGTAATTATCCCCCCGTTATTTTGTAAGCGCCCGATAATCACCGTCTAGACACGATCGCAATTATTTGGCAGCGTCTGCCTGTAACCGCCACGGCAAGAGCTCCTCGACTCGATTGACCGGGTAATCTGCGATGACGGTAAGCACCTCGCGCAGGTAGGCTTCAGGATTCATGCCATTCAACTTGGCCGTCTCCAGCAAGCTGTAAAGCGTCGCCGCGCGCTCGCCCCCGGCATCTGACCCTAGGAACAGATAATTCTTTCTGCCCAGTGCAATGCCTCGCAATGATCGCTCTGCCGCATTGTTATCGATCTCGATACGACCATCGTCCAGGAAGCGCGTTAACGCCACCCAGTGATTCATCGCATAGCCGATCGCCTCGGCGGTGACTGATTTGCGCGAGATGCACGCTTGCTGCTCGGTGAGATACCGGTGCAGCGCATCGACTAGCGGCTTGGCATGAGTCTGTCGTATCTGTCGCCGCTCATCAGCCGGGCTGCCCCTAATCGACGCTTCAACCTGATAACTTGCGCCGCGCATGCGCCCAGCAAGCCGCTTCAATAACCCGACCGGTGGCGTAGATTGCGTCATACCCAGCATACGCATCGGCTTGCAGGACGCCGGTGAAGCCTTGCAGATGTGTCTGCGGATGAATGCCTTGCCGGTTCTCCGAGTAGGCAAACCACACCGCCGGGGCATGGGCGACTCCTGCGGGACGATCATCCCGCACATAAGTCCACAGCCGCGCTTGTTTGGTCTTCCCGGTGCCCGGCGCCAGCACAGCAATCGGCGTATCGTCCGCATGGAGCTTCTCGGCACTGAGGACGTAGCGTTGCAGGGCGGCGGTGAGAGGACGCAGCAGCGTATGCACTTCACCGACCCAGTCTCCCACGGTGCTCTCGGGTAACTCCAGCCCCTGGCGGGCATGGATGCGGCATTGGCGGTAAATGGGCTGGTGATCCAGATACTTGCTGACCATGATGTGGGCCAAGAGGCCCGGGCCGGCAGCGCCCTTGGCAATCGGTCGGCTGGGGGCGGCTGCTTGGGCCATGGTGTCGCACTGGGTGCAGGCCAGTCTTGGGCGCACATGACGGATCACCTTGATGGTGGCCGGCACATGTTCGAGCACTTCGGAGACGTCTTCCCCTAGCGTCTGCCAGGCACCGCCACAGTCCGGGCAGCAGGCCGCTTCGGGTACATGCAGTTGGATCTCTCGCGGCAGGGTATCGGGCCAGGCACGCTTGAGTACAGGCGCCTTGGCGGGGATCTGGGGTGCAGGTGCCGAAGTAGAGGTGGACAAGAGCGCGTCAACCTGGCCGCGGGCGATATACAACTCTTCAAGCTCCAATTCCAGCTGATCGATCTGGTGTACCAGCTTCTCGGACTTGCGCCCGAAGAGCATGCGTTGGAGCTTCTCGATCATCAGCTTCAAGCGAATGATCTCGGCATCGCGAGAGTCGGTGGATTGTTGAATCAGATCGCGTTCACGGCGCAAGGTATCGCGCTCTTGACGGAAGGTGTCACACGTTGTTTGCAGCGCTTGGGTTGACGCCATCTGCGCGAGCAATAATGCCTTGAGTTCGTCGACATTGTTGGGCAGATGAAGAGGGTTGTGCATGCATTGAGTATACCGTTTGCATGTGAGATGAGCATCGATATTATTGATGAACTACGCGCACGCAATGGATATTTTTAAATCCGCTTCATAATTAGCATTCGATTCAGTGCAATCAAGTGTGCACAGGTCGTCGGGTCGATCGTGGTCTTCGCCAGTCGATTCCTTCGAGCAGCATGGATAACTGCGCAGCACTCAAATGCACGCTGCCTGAGGATGCCTCGGGCCAGACAAAGTAGCCTTCTTCCAATCGTTTCATGAACAGGCACAGTCCATCGCCGCTCCACCACAGCACTTTGATACGATCACCGCGACGACCTCGAAAGACAAAGACATGACCGCTAAACGGGTCAGCATCCAGTGCTTGCTGAACTTGCGAAGCCAAACCATCAAAGCCGCGGCGCATATCGGTGGTACCGGCGACTAACCAGATACGGGTGGCAGCGGGT
>RGFZ01000163.1 GCA_010024875.1 Oxalobacteraceae bacterium
ACGGCCAGTTCATGCTTGCCACGATCAGCCGCCGCAAGTCCTTCCGAGATTTTCTTCGCGCGCTCGTCAAGCACCTTCATCAACGGCGGCCACACGAACTTCATCGTGAAGAGCGCCAGGATGAAAAAGACAACGAACTGCGCAAACAGGGTTGCGTTCAAGTTCACGGTAATTTCCTTCTCAAATTAACGATCACCGGGGCAGCCCCCGGCAGGATGAGAATGATGGAATCAGCCAGCGAACGGGTTTGCGAACGCGAACATCATCGCGATACCAACACCGATCAGGAACGCCGCATCGATCAGACCAGCAAGCAGGAACATCTTGGTCTGCAGGCTGTTCATCAACTCTGGCTGGCGCGCCGAAGCCTCGATGAATTTCCCGCCCATGATGCCAATGCCGATACATGCGCCAATAGCGCCGAGGCCAATGATCAAACCGCAAGCGAGTGCAACGAAGGCGACGTTAGTCATGAAAACTCCTTAAATAGTCAAAGTCAAAAAAACAAAACCCGGATACTTCAAAACTGGTCAGTGACCTTCATGCGCCTGGCCAAGATAAACCAGCGTGAGCATCATGAAGATGAATGCCTGCAACAACACAATCAGAATGTGGAAGATGGCCCAGATGGAGCCCGCCACCACATGCATCCCGAAACCCCACCAGGTGGCGGTCGAGCCAAGCAAGGCAATCAGCAGGAAAACGAGTTCGCCTGCATACATGTTGCCAAAGAGTCGCATGCCCAGTGACACGGTCTTGGCGACGAATTCGATGATGTTCAGCCCCAGGTTGGCGAGCCACAATGCAGGGTGCGAGCCGAACGGTGCGCAGAAGAGTTCATGCACGAAGCCGCCCACGCCTTTGATCTTCAGGTTGTAATAGATCATCAGCGCAAACACGCCGATGGCCATGCCCAACGCACCATTCAGGTCGGCAGTGGGAACCACACGGAAATGGATGTCGAGACCGAAGAGGCCGAAGATGGCGGAAAAAAGATCGACCGGCAGGAAGTCGAGGGAGTTCATCAGCGCAACCCAAACAAACACGGTCAGCGCCAACGGTGCGATGAAACTACGGTCGCCATGAACGATGTTTTTTGCTTGGTCGTTCACCATCTCAACGACCAACTCGACAAAGGCTTGAAAACGCCCGGGAACACCCGAGGTCGCCCTTTGCGCGGCCCGTATCATGAAGAACAGCCCAACAATGCCCATCAGCACTGACAAAATAATGGTGTCAATGTTGAAGATGCTGAAATCAATGATCTTGTCCTGATGCTGCGTGGACAGGTGACCCAGATGGTGGACGATGTACTCGGAAGCGGTTGGCGCGTGCGCTGCTCCCTCAACTGCCGTTTCTGATGCCATGTGTCAGTGCCTAAACAATAAGATGATGTAACTTTTCAGCGCGACGATAAAAGCAGCGATAAGCGCCAGCCAATTCAAATCGCGATACCACCAAGCGACAGCCGCTAGCAAAGCAACCGTCATTGCAATCTTGATGAACTCACCGATAAAAAAAGTCATCGGACTAAGAGTCCCCGGCTTCAACGTGCCGAAGTGCAAACGCAGCGCGAACAAGCCATTCGGTACTACGCAACACAGACCACCAAGCAGGGCCGAAAAGAACGCGTGCTGGCCGGCCAAGAGGCCAGCCAGTGCTGCTGCAGCCAGCGTTGTTGCCAACTGAGTCAGAAGCAGTCGCAGCATGGAAACATTTCGGTCGAGCCGGGTGGCTCTGGCGGACTGGAGGGAAGAACTTCACCCAGTGCCGTGGCGTGGAACGCGTTCCGCAAAACCCGGCGATTATAAGTGGATTCAAGAACTTGCGTCAATTGTTTGCTCCGGCGGAACCCTTCCGACGGGTTCTGCCAAGCGGATTGCGAAACCTGCATTAATCCTCGCCATTACGCAGGCGCGCTATGACACCCTCGAGCTGGTCAAGCCCGGCGAAAGCGATGATGAGCTCGCCCTTGTTTTTCGCCCCGACCTTGATTGTCACCGCGGTGGCAAGGGCATCCGACAGCTCTTCCTCGAGCCTTGTGATGTCGCGCGACTTGTCCCTCGCTGGCGGCCTGCTGCCATCCTGACCCGTGGTCGTGCGCACCACCAGTTTTTCCGCC
>RGFZ01000164.1 GCA_010024875.1 Oxalobacteraceae bacterium
ACGATGTAGATCACATACTCGGAAATATTCTTGGAATGATCACCAATGCGCTCGATGGCCTTGGCGATCCAGATGATGTCGATCACCGTCGAGATGGTGCGCGGATCTTCCATCATGTAGGTGACCAGCTCGCGCAGCATGGCGCGGAACTCGGAATCAATCGCCGCGTCCTCGCGGATCACCCGCGCGGCCAGCGCGACGTCCAGCCGGGCAAAGGCGTCCAGCGCGTTGCGCAGCATGCCGGTGGCCAGCTGCGCGGCGTAGCGGATGTCGGCAAAGCGCGGCAGAGGAGCGCGATCGCCGTCATGGATTTTCTTGGCCATGCGCGCGATCTTCTTGGCCTCGTCGCCAATGCGCTCAAGATCGGTCACGGTCTTGGTGATGGCCATCACCAGCCTGAGGTCGGTGGCAGCCGGCTGCCGACGGGCGATGATATGACTGCACTCGTCATCAATGGTTACTTCCATGCCATTGACCTTGTGATCGGTGGCGATGGTGTTGTCCACCCCGCTCAGATCGCCCTCGGAATACGCTGACACCGCCGCGGCGATCTGCGATTCGACCAGTCCCCCCATCTGCAGCACGCGCGTGCGCAACGCATCCAGATCCTTGTCGTACTGGGAGGAAAGATGTTCCTGGGTCACCATGTTTTCATCCTTTCAATGCGATGCCGGATTGAACGTCACAAGCGCGTCACAAGCACGCCACAAGCACGCCACAGGCGCGCCAGGCCATCATGATCAACCGAACCTGCCGGTAATGTAATCCTCGGTTTCCTTGCGCTTGGGCTTGAGAAAGATGGTGTCGGTCACATCGACCTCGATCAGCTCACCCAGATACATGTACGCGGTGTAATCCGACACACGTGCTGCCTGCTGCATGTTGTGGGTGACGATCACCACCGTATAGTCATCTTTCAGCTCATGAATCAGCTCTTCGATGCGCGCGGTGGAGATCGGATCCAGCGCCGAGCAGGGCTCATCCAGCAGCAGCACCTCCGGCTTGATGGCGATGCCGCGGGCGATGCAAAGCCGCTGTTGCTGACCGCCAGAGAGACTGTTGCCGCTTTGATGCAGCTTGTCCTTGACCTCGTTCCACAGCGCGGCACGACGCAGCGCCCACTCCACCCGCTCGTCCATGCGACCGCGCGACATGCGCTCGAACATGCGCACACCAAAAGCCACGTTGTCATAGATCGACATCGGAAACGGCGTCGGCTTCTGGAACACCATGCCGATGCGGGCACGGATCAACGACACATCCTGCTTGGAGGTCAGCAGGTTCTCACCGTCCATGAGGATTTCACCCTCGGCACGCTGTTCCGGGTAAAGCGCATACATGCGATTGAACGTTCGCAGCAGGGTGGACTTGCCACAGCCTGAAGGACCGATAAATGCCGTGACCTTGCGATCAGGAATATCCAGCGTGACCGACTTCAAGGCGTGGAAGCTGCCATAAAAGAAGTTCAGGTTGCGGATCTGCAACTTCGGCTTGCCCATGACGGTGCCTGCCGCCAGCGCGGATTCCGGCATGGCGCCGGACGGCGACATGGAAGACGCCATGGACGACGATGCGGTGGATGACAGTTCGGTATTCATGCGATTGCTATCCCTTCTGGCGGAACGCGCTACGGGCAAGGATGTTCAGGAGCAGCACCGCGAAGGTGACCAGGGCGGCGCCGCCCCAGGCCAAGCGATGCCAATCCTCATAGGGGCTCATGGCGAATTGGAAAATCACCACCGGCAGATTCGCCATCGGCCGGTCGAGGTCGACCGACCAGAACTGGTTGTTCAGCGCGGTGAACAGCAACGGTGCGGTTTCACCCGAGATGCGCGCCACCGCCAGCAGGATGCCGGTGACGATGCCCGAGCGCGCAGCGCGATACGTGATGAGCACGATCATCTTCCAGGTCGGACATCCCAGGGCCATGGCAGCCTCGCGCAGCGAGCCTGGCACCAGCTTGAGCATGTCATCGGTGGTGCGCACCACCACCGGAATCACGATCAGTGACAGTGCCACTGCACCAGCCATGGCCGAGAAGTGTCCGACCTGCTTGACATAGACGGTGTAGACAAACAGGCCGATGACGATGGATGGCG
>RGFZ01000165.1 GCA_010024875.1 Oxalobacteraceae bacterium
GCTTCTACACGCCGGATGAACTGCTGAAGGAGTTCCCGGACGCGAAGAAGTAGGCGCTGGCAGGGCCGGCGGTTCGGCTTGAAATCGAGGACGGAAGGCTGAGGATACGCAGGCATGAACCCTGACGTTCCTCAGCCTGCTTCCCGTCGTGAATTCTTGGGCGCCGCGGCGTTCGCGTTGGCCGGTTTGGCGGCGATGAACGTCCGTCTCGGTGCGCAGGAGGCGGCGAAGCCGGCTCCCGTTAAGCGCCCGCCCAACCCGTTCGTCTACAAGTTCAAGATCGGCGAAATCGAGGCCTTTTCCATCAGCGATGGCCACATGCTCTTCCGTGAGGGGCTGAACCTGATGTGGCCCGAAGCGGATCGCCCGGTGATGAAGGATGCCATGGTCTTCAATCGGGAGCGCCTCGATGCGCTCCCGCTTTACGTCAACATCATGGGGCTGAAGATCGGCAAGGAAGTCGCGCTGATCGATGCCGGCTTCGGCGAACGTCATCCCAACCCGAACTTCGGTTGGTTGGCCGAAGGCCTCCGCCAAGTCGGTGTCACGCCCGACCAGGTCGTCGCCGGTTTCCTCAGCCACTCGCACTCCGACCACCTCGATGGCTTCGTCGACCGCGACAAGCCCGCGTTCCCGAACGCCAAGATCTACCTCCTACAGGAGGAATACGACTTCTGGCGCGGCCCTAACCCCGACTTCTCCAAGTCCAAGCGCGACAAGAAGCCTTTGCCCAACATGGTGAAGACGGTCTGCAAGAACTTCGACATCCTCAAGGAGCAGCTCGTCATCGTGAAGGATGGCCAGAAGCTCTTCCATGATGCGGTCGAGATCATCGCTGCTCCGGGCCACACGGATGGTCATGCCTGCTTTGAGATCCGTTCCGGCCAGGATTCCCTCGTGCACATCAGCGACGTCGTGCACCATCATGTGCTCATGTTCGAGAACGTCGGGTGGACGGTCGCGATGGACCACGACCCCGAGACCGCGGTCAAGACGCGCAAGAAGCTCTTCGCCCGGATGGCCGCCAACAAGTCGCGCGCCTTCGGTTTCCACCTGCCTTGGCCCGGCATCGGCACCGTCGTCCCCAAGGGCGATCAGTACGCTTGGGTGCCCGAGCGCTGGAGCTGGGGAAGTTGAGTGGAGTGGCCGTGCAAAGGTGCAAAGTGGCCTACGGCCTGTGCACGGGTGCAAAGGTAAGATATATCTGGATGGCGCGTGACGGCCTAGTGTTCGTTCGCGGACGCGAACGGGGTGGGGCAAGGCTACGCCTTGCCCTCCATGTCTAGGAGGGCGCGGTAAACCACGTCCCTACCTTTGGATGAACGTAGGCTGACGTTTGGCGCAGGTAAACGCGGTGTATTCGTTCGCGCATGCGAACGGGTAGGGGCAAGGCTACGCCTTGACCTCCATGTCTGGGAGGGCGCGGTAAACCACGCCCCTACCTGTTGCCGAGGTAATGCATTTAGGGGATGAAGGTATTTCACGGATGGGCGTGTGAAGGCAGAATGTCTCGATGGACTTCATTCCACGTGTCCGGCTTCACCACAGGCGACCATCATGGGTCGATCTATCCGATCCGATATTTATTACTATTTGCTGTAAAAGTCGTTCGGCAAATCAGTTAGCCAATCCCAAAGTATGGTCCGCCTTGTTGCGTGCAGCCGACGATCTGCACGCCCAAGCGGTATGGAGTCCTAGGTTGTTGGTGGCCATGCCGGATCACGTTCATCTGATATGTCATGTGCCATCATCACCTGGTATTGGTGAAGCCATTCGTCTGTTCAAAGCGAAGACGGCTATCTCTGGTGGAGTCGTCTGGCAACGAGGTGCTTTTGATCATCGTATCAGGAATAACCCGGCGCTGGACGAGAAGGTGCGGTATGTGCTGATGAATCCAGTTCGGGCCAAGCTTTGTGAGGTGCCAGACGCTTGGGAGTTTAGGTTTAAATGGAATGCCGATGGCAAAGCTTGATTCGTTCGTTCGCGCATGCGAACGGGTAGGGGCAAGGCTACGCCTTGACCTCCATGTCT
>RGFZ01000166.1 GCA_010024875.1 Oxalobacteraceae bacterium
CGCTGACTGAATTCAAATTTCCCTAGGCGCACACTCTGCAGCGATTACGCTCGCGCACGCTTAGTTTTCGCGCATCAACAAGCTAGTATTGAATTACAGCGACCAATAAAAAAGCCGACGGCATAAGCCGTCGGCCAAGACTGCACGGGATGTACTACCGAATTCCGTATCCCACTGCAGACGGGAGTAAAACTGTTTACTTCAGCAGCTTGAAGACCCAAACGGAACCGCCCTGCTCGAGGGTGTTCACTTTCTTGGCTACTTCGCCGCCCCACAGAGGCACAGCACCGCCCCAACCGGATACGACAGCAACGTACTGCACGCCGCCTTCTTCCCAGCTGATCGGAGGCGCAACAACGCCTGAGCCGGTCTGGAACTTCCACAGTTCCTTACCGTTCTTGGCATCGACTGCCTTGAGGAAGCCTTCAGGCGTACCGTAGAACACCAGATCGCCACCGGTGGTCATCACACCACCCCACAGAGGCGCCGAGTTCTTGTTCTCCCAGACGATCTTGCCAGTCTTGGGATCGATCGCGCGCATCGCACCGATGTAGTCATCGTGCAGTGGTTTGATGGTGAAGCCAGCGCCCAGATAAGCCGCACCCTTCTTGTAGGTCACAGGCTCATTCCAGATTTCCATGCCCCATTCGTTGGCTGGCACATAGAACAGACCCGTCTTGGGGCTGTAGGCCATAGGCTGCTGGTTTTTACCACCGAGGAAGGACGGCGCAGAGAACACGACGTTACCCTTCTTGCCATCCGGGCCTTTGGTAGGGTCGCCAGGACGGTTCGCAGGATCATAGTTAGGACGACCGGTTTTCAGGTCGATGCCGGTAGCCCAGGTGATCTTGGAGACGAAAGGATAGGCGCCATCAAGTTTGCCGTTTTTCGCATCGATCACGTAGAAGAAACCGTTACGGTCAGCCGAAGCACCCATGCGCTTGCCGTTCATGTCGAACGTGACGAATTCATTCACGCCGTCATAGTCCCAGCCATCGTTCGGAGTCTTCTGATAGTGCCAGGAGATCTTGCCGGTCGCGACATCGATGGCTACTGTCGAGGTCGAGAACAGATTGTCGCCAGGGCGAAGGTGGCTGTTCCATGGTGCAGGGTTGCCGGTACCAAAATACGCCAGACCAGTTGATGGGTCATAGGTGCCGCCGAGCCAGGTCGTTGCTGGCCTTGCCGCCTTCGTATTTGTAGCCCATGTGACCTTCGACCACAGGACGCATCCAGACCATTTTGCCGGTCTTCGGATCGCGCGCTTCAACGCGGCCGATCACACCGAACTCACCACCTGAAACGCCGGTCAGCAGCAGACCTTTGGCGATCAGCGGAGCAGCCGAGGCTGAGTAGCCTGCGGCGTAGTCATCGATTTTCTCTTTCCAGACAACGTCACCGGTGTTCTGATCCAGAGCAACCAGTTGCGCATCCAGCGTGGCGAAGATAACCAGATTGTCGAACAAAGCGGCGCCACGGTTGATCACGTCGCAGCAAGGCATGATGCCTTCAGGCAGACGGTGCTCGTATTTCCAGAGCTTCTTGCCGCTCTTGGCATCGAGTGCATAGATACGCGAATAGGAACCGGTCACGAACATTTTTCCGTTGTGAACCAGAGGCTGCGATTCCTGACCGCGCTGCTTCTCTCCACCAAACGAGAACGACCATGCTGGGACTAGCTTGCCGACGTTGCCCTTGTTGATTTGGCTCAGCGGTGTATAGCGCTGACCCTGCTGACCCATACCCCAGGTCAGGACATCACCGCTGCTTTGGGCATCTTTTTCGATCATGGCGTCGGTCACGCCGGCGGCAAATGCCGAAGAACCGGTGATCAGCGCCATACCGACCAGAGACGCCAGTAGTTTTCTTTTCATTAATTTCTCCCCCTTGGTTATGCCAATTTTGGCTATTCGGTTGCAAGCGTTGTGCGTGGCACGCAGCCACAGACGAGAAGCAACGGTTTTAACAAGGCAAAGGCCATGCCATGAAAATTCCTCAAGCAAGTGGGCG
>RGFZ01000167.1 GCA_010024875.1 Oxalobacteraceae bacterium
CTGCAGGGCACTGCCGAGGGTGATGCCTTCGACCGCACAACGATGAATCTGCTGGTGGATCTCGCCGACGCCGGCATTCGTGAGCTGATCCGTTTACAGAAACAGGCACTCGGTCTCGCCGCGTAAAGGCTGACTCAGCACGATGGATAACGCAGCATCATGAGTCGCGATCTGGTCATTGCGTCGAACAACCCGGGCAAACTGGCAGAGTTTTCTAGGTTGCTCGGGCCGCTCGGTTACCGTGTGCGCACTCAGTCCGAACTGGGTATCGATGAGGCCGAAGAACCGCATCCCACCTTTATAGAAAATGCGCTGACCAAGGCAAGACACGCATCGCGGGCCAGCGGCTTGCCTGCGCTGGCCGATGATTCAGGCATTTGCGCGCCCGCACTCGGCGGCGCGCCGGGCGTGCATTCTGCGCGCTATGCAGGTGAGCCCAGATCCGATGATGCAAATAATGCCAAGCTAGTGCAGGCGCTGTCATCCCACACTGACAAATCAGCGTACTACTACTGCGTGCTGGTGTTTGTCAGGCATGCCGAAGACCCACAGCCAGTCATTGCCGAAGGACGCTGGCAGGGCGAGCTGATCGCCAAGCCCCGCGGCGAGGGCGGATTTGGCTATGACCCGCATTTTTTGTTGCCTGCGCTTGGCAAGACCGCTGCCGAACTCTCCGCCGAACAAAAGAATGAGCTCTCGCACCGCGGGCAGGCGCTTCGGGCACTACTGGCGAAACTGTCTTAGGCGCTGCTGATGATCCCGATTCATCCCGCGCCATTGCAAGCCATTCCCGCTCGCGTGGCGGACAACTACCTGAAGCCGGGGCTATTGAATCTCACGGCGTTGCCGCCGTTGTCGCTGTATGTGCACTTCCCCTGGTGCGTGCGCAAATGCCCGTACTGCGACTTCAACTCGCACGAGGCCAACGGCGACTTGCCTGAGGAAGCGTATCTTGCTGCGCTGCGTGCAGATCTGGAACAATCGCTGCCGCTGATCTGGGGACGCAAGATTGTCAGCGTGTTCATCGGTGGCGGTACCCCCAGTCTACTGTCTGCCCGGGGGCTGGATACCTTGCTGTCTGATCTGCGCAGCCTGCTGCCACTGGAGGCGGATGCAGAGATCACCATGGAAGCCAACCCTGGTACCTTCGAGGCCGATAAATTTCGATCGTTTGCCTCCAGCGGAGTGAACCGCCTGTCGATCGGCATACAGAGCTTCAATACCTCGCACCTCAAGGCGCTGGGGCGCATTCATGACGGCGAAGAGGCGATAAGAGCCATCGGGATCGCGCGCGAGAACTTCAGTAATCTCAATCTTGACCTGATGTATGCGTTACCCCAGCAAACGCTGGAACAAGCCGAGGAGGATGTGCAGACCGCAATCAGTTTCGAGCCATCGCACCTGTCGCTGTACCACCTGACCATGGAGCCGAACACGGTCTTTGCCAAATACCCGCCCGACTTGCCCGATGACGATACCAGCGCCGAGATGCAGCAGATGCTTATCGAGACCACAGCGGCGGCCGCTTATGAGCACTACGAAGTCTCTGCTTACGCCATAGCAGGACAGCGGTCGCGGCACAATCTGAACTACTGGCAGTTTGGCGATTACCTGGGTATTGGTGCCGGCGCACACTCCAAGCTGTCTTTCCCGCACCGTATCGTCCGGCAGGCGCGATATCGCCAGCCGGCCAGTTATCTTCAGCAGGCGGCTGCCGGCAACGCCGTGGCCGAAGAAGCAGAGATCAGTCGGGAAGCGCTGGGCTTCGAGTTCATGCTCAATGCGCTGAGGTTGACGGAGGGCTTTGAGGTGCGATTGTTCACGGAGCGCACGGGGCTCTCATTCAACCTGATGGATGAGACCTTGAATGCAGCGGAGGCCAAAGGTCTTTTGCTTCGAGACCATCTTCGCATCGCGCCCACTCTGCTGGGTCAGCGTTTCCTGAATGATCTGCAGCAGATGTTCTTGCCCGATTGAGTAT
>RGFZ01000168.1 GCA_010024875.1 Oxalobacteraceae bacterium
ACCGAGCTGGTCGGCCTCGCGCCGGTGAAAGCGCGCATTCGTGAGATTGCCGCGTTTTTGGTGGTGTCGCGTGCGCGAGCAGCGATGGGGTTAGAAGCTGCCACGCCTAGTCTGCATATGTGCTTCACGGGGAATCCGGGGACGGGCAAGACCACCGTGGCGCTGCGCATGGCGGAGATCCTGCATCGCCTCGGTTATGTGCGCAAAGGGCACGTCGTATCCGTGACGCGCGATGATCTGGTCGGGCAGTACATCGGCCATACCGCCCCCAAGACGAAAGAAGTCTTGAAAAAAGCCATGGGCGGTGTGCTGTTCATTGACGAAGCCTACTATCTGTATCGCCCCGAGAACGAGCGCGATTATGGGCAGGAAGCCATCGAAATCCTGCTGCAGGTGATGGAAAACCATCGCGATGATCTGGTGGTCATCCTCGCCGGTTACAAGGACAGGATGGATACCTTCTTCCAGTCCAACCCCGGCATGTCGTCACGGATTGCGCATCACATTGATTTCCCTGATTACAGCGAAGATGAATTGAGTCTGATCGCCGGCAAGATGGTCGAGGGCATGAATTATCGACTTGATGCAGACGCCGAAAACGCGATGGCGGACTACATCCATCTGCGCCGTCAGCAGCCGCATTTTGCCAATGCGCGCTCGATACGCAATGCATTAGACCGAGCGCGGCTGCGTCAAGCGAATCGCATCTTTCGAGAGGCCATGGCCGGCAAGGCGACGGTCTCTGCCGAACAACTATCCACCATCGCCGCAGAAGATATCCGCGCCTCGCGCGTATTTGCCGGTGGCTTGCAGCAGAAATAACCCTCTATTCCGGAGACGACCATGCACCAGGGACGTACCACGCTATCGAAATTCCTGATCCAGCAGCTGAAGGGCTCGCCTGAGCAGAGCGATCTGGCTGCGCTGCTGGTGGATATCGCCGCTGCCGTCAAAGCGATCTCGGCGATGACCGCCAAGGGTGAGCTGGGGGGTGTGCTGGGCAGTCTGGATTCCACCAACATTCAGGGCGAAACGCAGAAGCGGCTGGACGTGATGTCGAATACCGCGTTTATCAATACCTTCTCGATGGGTGGTCTGGTCGCTGGCTTGGCGTCGGAAGAGAATGATGATCCGGTCGAGATCGATCCTCAGGATGGCAGCGGTCGCTTTCTGGCGATCTTTGATCCCTTGGATGGCTCGTCGAATATTGATGTGAATGTCTCTGTGGGTTCGATCTTCTCGGTGCTGCGTGCGCCAGAGGGACGCTCTCCCAAGACTGAAGATTTTCTGCGCCCAGGCCGGCATCAGCTCGCGGCGGGTTATGCGATCTATGGCCCGTCCACCATGTTCGTGCTTACCGTGGGCAAAGGTACGCATGGTTTTACGCTCGATCGGGAAGTAGGGAATTTCATTCTCACCCATCCGCATATGGAAGTGCCCGCCGATACCAGCGAGTTCGCCATCAACGCCAGCAACGAGCGTTTCTGGGAACCGCCCGTGCAGCGCTACGTCGCCGAGTGCAAGAACGGCAAGACACACCAAAGACCTCAGCAAACCCGGTCGTCTGCGGCTGATGTACGAGGCCAATCCGATGAGCTTCGTCATCGAACAGGCCGGCGGCATAGGCTCCACCGGCCGCGAGCGAATCATGGACCTCGAACCCCTAGACATCCATCAGCGCGTGCCCGTGATCATCGGCTCGCGGAATGAAGTGGAAAGAATAGAGCGCTACCACCAAGAGTACGACCGTGGCGAGGACGAGCAGTACAAGTCCCCGTTGTTTCAGGAGCGGTCGTTATTCGCAAACTAACCCCCCCTACAAAGGGACACTCACTTTGTAGGTGTTGAAGCGTATCAACACATAAAGGAGCACTCGCCTTGTGGTGGCAAACCTCCCAAGCGTCATCCCGGGGCGGGCCGATGATTAGTAGAAGAACGACGAAAGACGCTGGATCCTGAC
>RGFZ01000169.1 GCA_010024875.1 Oxalobacteraceae bacterium
GCTGCGCGTGTTCGGCAATGCCGAGGGTGCGTATGGCGCGAACGTGAATCATCTGATCGACTGCAGCCGCTGGGATGATGAAGACGAGCTGGCCGAGACTTATACCTGCCGCAAGGGCTTTGCGTATGGCACGAGCGGCCGTCCGGTCGCCCAGCCTGATTTATTAAAGAGCGTGCTCTCGCGCGTGGAACTGGCCTACCAGAACCTGGATTCGGTGGAAGTCGGTGTGACGACCATCGACACGTACTTCGACACGCTCGGCGGTATCAGCCGCGCGGTGAAGCGCGCAAAGGGAGCGGATGCCCAAGTGGCGCCGGTTTACATCGGCGACCAGACACGCGGCGGTGGCACGGTGCGCACACTGACCGAGCAAGTGGCACTCGAGACGCGCACGCGCATGCTCAACCCCAAATGGTACGAAGGCATGCTCGCGCATGGCTATGAGGGTGTGCATCAGATCGAGCTGCATCTGACAAACACGATGGGCTGGTCGGCGACCACCGGACAAGTGCAGCCCTGGGTATATCAGCAACTGACGCAAACCTTTTTACTCGACCCGGAGATGCGCGAGCGTCTCGCCAGGCTGAACCCCACGGCATCTGCGCGTGTGGCGAGCCGGTTGATGGAAGCTACCGAAAGAAATTACTGGACGCCGGATGCCGACACGCTCGATGCGATGCGGCGCGCTGGTGAAGAGCTGGAAGACCGGCTTGAAGGCATTAATGAAGGAGTGAACCAATGAATGTAGCGACCGTACCCGTGTCGGAGATCAAGCGCGAACGCCGTGCTGATGGTGAGGGCAGTGTGCAGGTGCAGCTTGATCCAAGCATGAAGATCGGCAATGCCAAAGTCTTTGCGATCTATGGCAAGGGTGGCATCGGCAAGAGCACCACGTCATCAAACTTGTCGGTAGCGTTTTCCAAGCTGGGCAAGCGCGTCTTGCAGATCGGCTGCGATCCCAAGCATGACTCGACCTTCACGCTGACCAAAAAACTGATGCCGACGGTGATTGATGTGTTGGAGTCGGTGGATTTTCATAGCGAGGAATTGCGGGTCGAAGATTTTGTTTTCGAGGGCTATAGCGGCGTGATGTGCGTGGAAGCGGGCGGCCCGCCAGCAGGAACAGGCTGCGGCGGTTACGTGGTCGGACAGACGGTGAAGCTGCTGAAAGAGCATCACCTGCTAGATGACACCGATGTGGTGATCTTCGATGTGCTGGGCGACGTGGTCTGCGGTGGTTTTGCCGCGCCATTACAGCATGCCGACCGCGCGCTGATCGTGACCGCCAATGATTTTGATTCGATCTTCGCGATGAACCGCATCGTGCAGGCCATCGGTGCAAAAGCCAAAAACTACAACGTGCGACTCGGTGGCGTGATCGCCAACCGTTCTGATGCAACCGACCAGATCGACAAATTCAACGAGCGCATCGGTCTAAAGACCATGGCGCGCATTCCAGCGCTGGACATCATTCGTCAGAGCCGGTTGAAAAAAGCGACGCTGTTTGAAATGGATGAATCGCCCGAAGTGCTGGGTGTGCAGCAGGAGTATCTGCGGCTGGCGGCAAGCCTGTGGGCGGGCACCGATCCGCTGATTTGTGAGCCGATGAAGGATAGGGATATTTTCGATTTGCTTGGTTTTGACTGAGTGACTACTTGGTAGTACGCAAGACGGGGCGCCATCCGTCAATCACCCCAGAAAGGGGGAGCTATGGGAAATACAACTTACGAGGAAAAGCGCGAAAAAATAGAAGAATATTTCGACCGTACTGCTGCCGATCAGTGGGCAAAATTGACATCCGATGCACCGGTATCCGGCATACGCAAGACAGTGCGCGCCGGACGCGACCGTATGCGCGAGACATTGCTGTCATGGTTACCTGAGGACTTGCGGGGCCGTCGGATACTGGATGCCGGTTGTGGCACCGGGACGCTGGC
>RGFZ01000170.1 GCA_010024875.1 Oxalobacteraceae bacterium
GATCAATATCACCACAAGTAGCTTAACTGGTGTGGTAGATGGTGAATCTGTGACAGCAACTGGATCAGGTAACTTTGATGATAAGAATGTGGGCACTGGTAAAACTATTACCGCTACTTATACATTAAGTGGAACCGATGCGTCTAACTATAGTATCAGTTCAGCAACTACGACGGGATCGATTACCGCGAAAACCGTCACACTCTCTGCCTCAAAAACTTATGATGGTACGACAAGCCTCACAGGTTATGTCACAGTCACTACAGGTATCAGTGGTGAAGCATTGACTTACACCGGAGCTACAGCAAGTAACGCACACGTAGCGACTGCGTCTAAATATATCAGTGCGATTACTTTAGCCAATGGTACAGGTGGTGTCGCAACTAACTATGCTTTACCCACATTGAATGCTGCGAATGCACCGGTAACAATCAGCAAGGCTACATTATCTGCAACCGGAACACAGTCCTATAATGGTACAGCCTCATTTGCCGGAAGTGCACTTACAATTACGGGTGTTAATAGTGAGACATTCACTGCAACGGGCAGTGCTGACTTATCAAGTAAGAACGTACAGGTGAATCAGCCATTAGCAAATATTAATGGACTCACCTTGGCGGGTGTTAATGGAGCAGCATTGTCTGATTACAATGCGTTAACGGCTCTTCATACGAGCGTGACCATTAATCCGTTATCAATTACACTGACAGCGCCAAGTATTAATAAAACCTATGATGGTGGCTACACGTACACGATGACCACAACCGACCTATCTAACATGTCGGCTCAGCTAGTGGGTGGCGATAATGTGTCTGCCGCAACCGTGGTATTTGCAGGCAGCAATCCTCACGTAGGTAATAAGGCTGTGACAATTACTTCTGCAACCATTAATGATGGTAATAGCGGTAGTAACTATAGCGTGACCTATGCAAACGGATCAGGTGTTATCAGTTCTGCGCCACTCTCAATTAAGGCAGTAGATTGGGCTAAATTTGTAACCCAGTCAGATCCTTCTGGTTACGGTGGCGTAGTTTATAACGGATTCGTGAATGGTGAAAACGTGAGCGTCTTATCCGGTACGCTCTCAATTGCAAGAAGTAATAGTGGTACCAATGCAGCTGGGGACTATACGTTAACGCCAAGCGGGTTCGGAGCCTCGAGTGGCGACTATGCAATTACCTATAATACCGGTACGTTCACAATTGTGCCTGCACACACCTTATTGATTACAGCCACACCAAGCAATAACAACGTGGGCACTTCATGTAATACGAATGGTGTATGTTATGGCACCGCCCCTACTTATTCGGTCACTGCGAAGTACTTGGAAAGTGACAACGTGACGATTACAACATTAACACCTAGCATTACGAATGGATTGGTCACGGTGAATGATGGAGTGGGTGGGGTCGCTACATTTAATGTGTCGCCTAAGGATGCGACCTCGAGCGGATCAGGCAATATTAATGTAGGGGGTTACAACTTAACCGCAACAAATGCGACCACAACGGGACAAAATTTCACCAATCTTAAGGTGGTTGGTTCTGTGACCATTAATCCGCTTAACTTGTCTGCGAGCGATCTAGGTGTCACCGGTGTTACAAAAGTTTATGACGGTAACAACATCATTACTGGATTAAATATTAACGTATCACGTGTGTTGTCTCAGATCCTTGCAAATGATGTGGCTAACGTATCTGGATCAGGCACATTCAGCGATGCAAACGTTGCAACCAATAAGTCGACGACCGTAAACCTTTCAATTACGGGTAGCGACAAAGATAACTACGTGCTCACCTCGAACCAATTAGTAAGTAATATTGGAACCATTACGCAGTTAGCCTCCGTAACCTATGTGGGTGCGTCAGGAGGTAACTGGTCGAATGCGAATAACTGGGCAGGTGGAGCGATACCAACATT